>VXTA01000019.1 GCA_009837685.1 Chloroflexota bacterium
ACGAGAGAGTGACCGCCTGGGCTGAATGCGCTGAAAATGACCTCGTCGTTGCGGAAGTCGGTCTGTTTGGCGATAACGGTGATGCCGTTAGAGAGGACCCACCTTTGAGCGTCGATGGACTCGATCACCTCCTCTTCCGCGATGCTCCCTGCGGCCGGTACGTTGGCTAACAGCGGTACATTGTCGAAGGCGTCTACGTACGGCTCTACTTGCAGCGTGTCTGCCGCTTCCAGTTGTGCCTGTACTACCGCGGCAAGTTCTTCGTCAGTGCTGACGATGCCTTCTTCTGGTCGCAGGATCAAGAGCACTGAATTGTCGGTCTGGGCCCAAGAATCTGCAAGCTTGTCTACCTCTGCCAGAGTTATCTGGGGCAGCAACTCTTGGTAGAGTTCCCACTCCGCTTCGGCGCCGACGGTCAAGGTGCCGCTCAGAAAGTGGTCGGTGTATAACTGTGCGAGATGTCCTGACTTTCGTTGGTCGCGCTCTTTGAACGCTTTTTCCTCCGAGCTCAAGAGATTGGTCTTCTCGCGTGCGAGTTCGGTTTCAGTGAAGCCGTGCTGGCTAGCGCGTTGCATCTCTTCAAGCAATGCTGCAAAACCGTCCTCGATGCCGTCCTGTTCGGTCCAAGCGAAGAACTGCACGATATCCACTGGGTTGACGAACGCGCCCCGCTGAGCACCAGCAGATAAGTAGGGCGGATCTTCAGTTTGCCCGCGTTCGAAGAGACGCGCGTTGATCATCATGAAGGCTAGTGCTTCGATCGTATTGCGGCGGAATGCGGACAGGTCCTGTCCAGTTTCCGGGGCGAGTTTGCGCACGAGAATCAGCTGAGTCGCTGGTGATTCGGGATCGGTGAAAACGTTTATGCGCGGCGCGTCGTGTTCGGGAACATCGTGGATGGGGCGGTTCGTAGTCGTTCCGGCGGCGCGTTCCTGCGTGGCTTCGCCCTCGGGTGGCGGAGCGAAGTGTTGTTTCACTTTGGCCTCGATCTGCTCGACATCGAAGTCGCCGACGGCTACAACGGCCATTAGTTCGGGGCGGTACCAGCGCTCGTAAAACTCCACTAGGCGCTCTCGAGGAGCGGTCTCGATGATCTCGGTGAGTCCGATTGGGGGCCGTTCGGTGTAGCGCGATTCGCCGAAGATTGGAGGGAACCAATTGTCGCGAAAGCGTGAGCCGAAGCCCTGGCTCAAGCGCCACTCTTCTAAGATCACGCCACGCTCCAACTCCACTTCTTCGGGATCGAAGGAAACGGCGTATGCCCAGTCGCTGAGGATCTCGAACGCCGTCTCGAGGATTTCAGGATCGTCGGTCGGGATCTCGAGCCAGTAGACGGTTTCATCGAAGTTGGTGTAGGCGTTGAGGTCGGCGCCGAAGGTGCTACCGATGGATTCAAGGTAGTCGACGATCTCCTGCTTTTCGAAGCGTTCGGTCCCATTGAATGCCATGTGCTCTACGAAGTGAGCAAGCCCGCGTTCATTCTCCTCTTCAAGCACCGAGCCAGCCTTGAGCACCAGAGATAGTTGCGCACGGTCGAGCGGTTCTTCGTTGTGCCTAATGTAGTAGGCCATGCCGTTTGAAAGGGTGCCCCGAACCACCGATGGATCGAACTCCAGAGGTTCCTCAGTTTGAGTTTCAGCAGTAACGGCAACCCTTGGCTCAGGCACAGCCGTCGGTGTTTCAACGACTGGCGTTGGAGTGTCAGTAGCTTCGGGGGTCGCCGTCGGCGTGTCCACCACCGGCGTTGGGGTGTCCGTAGCCTCAGGGGTCGCTGTAGGCGTGTCAACTGCCGGTGTTGGGGTGTCCGTCGGTTCGGGAGTTGCTGTCGCTACTTTGACGACCGGCGCGGGGGTGGCGGTAGGCTCGGATACCGGAGTTGGAGTGTCAACTACCGGAACGGCGGTGGCGGTGGGTTCAGGAACGGGTGTCGGATCGGCAGTGCAAGCTAACAACACGGTTAGCATTACCCCGATGGCTGCTACAGATAAGGAAAACTTGAATTTCTCGCCCATTTAATCTCGTCTCTTGTCGTTGTTCCAAGCCCCAGTTGAGGTTTTGGGTGCACTGGCGATCATTGCGGTCGCGGTCTTATGCGATGGTGGTGTGTCGGAGTCAACGATCTGCAAAGCAAACTACGATTCTATGGTCTTGCCTAGCCACCATCTGTCGGTGCTATACGCCCATTTCGTATGCAAAGCCTTCTCTAACTAGACAATTGAGGAAGATGTCGTCTAATCTCATTGGCGATCTCGTACTCCCGCTCCAGGCTTACAACTACGTCCCGGCTGGGTTTGATCGGCTCTTTCCCCTCTAGGACTGCAATGTGCGGCGGCCCGTTGCCCCATTCGGAGCCTTCCTTGCGGCGAGGAACGACGTGCATGTGGAAGTGCGGCACTGATTGCCCCGCCACGACCCCGTTGTTCTGGATGAGATTCAAGCCGTCGGGGTCGTATGCCTTTAGCAACGCTCTACCCACCCTCCGAACCGCATGCATGATCGCTGTCGACTCTTCATCGGTCAAATCGAAGAGCGTCGGCGCGTGCCTCCGAGGAATCACATAGACCTGACCCAATTCAAACTGTTGCCAGTTAACGAAGGTGAGCGTCTGATCGGACTCCTCAACGATGCCCTTCTCCTCGCGACCAGCGATGACTTCGCAGAAGAAGCACGGAGCATCCGGCGAGGGTTGACGGCCCCGACGCGCGTCGCCGGGGCCTTGTGGTAGCTCAATGGGCAATCGAGTGGGTCGAACTCTGGTTGACTATCCCATCACTCTAACGTGGTCTCCGCCGGGACTTCGACTTGGCCACTGCGGAGCCAGATGCCTTGGGGCATTGCCGCTGGCAAGTAACGAATGTCGGGCAGTATCACCTGACCTCCGGTATTGACAAATCCCACTTCCAATCGACCGTCTTCCAGTCGCCGGGTTCGGATTTTGCCGATCGGTTCTTCATCCAGTTCGACAACGCTGCTCGTGTGCCAGATCCCGACGCCGGCATCGGAGCTGAGGTAGCGCACATCTGGCATAACCTGATCGCCGCCTCCGAATTCGACACCGTGTTCGATACGTCCGTCTTCCGAGAGTCGGGCGATGACTCGCAGGCGCGGTGGGGATGCCGGCAACTCAGTGGCTGCTTCCAGCAACGCGTTGAGCTCTGCGGCATCTGATGGCGACCATGTAGCGATGAAATCAGCGTTTTCTCTATCTGCTGCCGATGCCGAGCACAGAACGGCATCGGTCGCGAACCCGTAGAAGGGCAAAGCGACTCGTAACTCGGCATCGAGGTCTACCAACTCATCTGCGGAGTCGAGACCGGCTGAACGCAACGCGACTCCCAGTTCCGATGCTCTCGAGCCACATGACGCGTCTCCGGCGATATCGTCAACCATCGATTGCACATCCTCGTCATCCCATCCATCCTCGGCAGCGCGCGCAGTATCAACAATCTCGCCAGCCTTAACCATCGGTGCCACAACGCGCTCGGCGTATGAGAGCTGCGAGTGTATGGTGAGTGCCTGCGTGAACCACAACGCCTCGCCATCGCCTACGCCCTCTTGTATATGCCTCCAAGACGCCGCCAAGGTGGCGAATTGTGCAGATGCGGTCTTAGCGCTGCTTAGCAACAGATCTTCGACAGTGACCGGGTTTACCGCTTCGCCGTTCTCGACCGCTTCGAGCAACCCGGCAGCTGTAACCGCTTCTGAGTATCCCTCGGCGAACTTCATCAACAAGGTCTGCGAGGAGGGATCGAACACGCTGATTGTGGCTCGCTCATCCGATTCCGGTAGAGCCGCGATCTTGGGTCTATCGAAGAGGCTGTGCAACAGTTCATCTTCCACACCAGAGGTGTAGATAGCCTTCGCCCGAGTCGACGGTTCGATCTCTCCCTCTGCGCCGTCGGCTCCACCCACCAGCACGGTCACCTCACCTTCTTCATCGGTTTCAGACGATACCTCGT
>VXTA01000195.1:0-216 GCA_009837685.1 Chloroflexota bacterium
ACTCTTACCCTTGCACTCTCCCATCGATGGAGGAGATGTTTGGCAGTGAGTTTCGATCAGGCGAGTTCGACGGAAGCGCCGGCGGCTTCGAGTTTTTCTTTTGCTTCGTCGGCGGTTTCTTTGCCGATCTGTTCGAGGACGACGACGGGAGCGGACTCGACGAGGTCTTTGGCTTCTTTGAGTCCAAGTGGTGTGACTTCTCGGACGGCCTTGATG
>VXTA01000195.1:226-3957 GCA_009837685.1 Chloroflexota bacterium
GCTCTTCCTCGACGGCGGCTTCGGCAACTGCAGCGGCAGCGCCGGGGGCCATAGCGACGGGCATGGGAGCGGCAGAGACGCCGAACTCTTCCTCGATCGCCTTAACGATGTCGGCGAGGTCGAGAACGGACATCGACTTGATTTCGTCGATGAATTGTTCTTTTGTCAGGGTCATTTATCTCCTCCTCTGGAGTTTTATTAGCTGGTATTTGGTGAGCCCCTTTGTCCTTCGGACATTTCCCCCGTGAACGGGGCAAACTGGAGGCGGTGAATTGGACGGGTTGGTTATGCTTCTTCTGCTGTGCGGCGTTGTTCGGCGATTTGTTCTAGTGCGCTGGCGAGGTTCTGGACAGGAGCATTGAGGACTCGGGCGAAGGAGTTCAACGGTCCGTTCAGTGCGGATGCGAGCATTCCGATGAGCTGTTCGCGTGACGGGAGGTCGGCGATCTGCTCGACGCGGTTGGCGTCGATCGTTTCGCTCTCCATGATTCCGCCGAGGATCTGGACTTCGAGGCTCTGGTCTTTGATAGATGTCGTCAATGCTTTGACCATGCCAGCGATGTCGTCATCGGCGACGATGTATGCAGTTGGGCCGTCGATGATCTTGTCGATGTCGCGGATGCCGATCTGGTCGGCGGCGATTTTGACGAGGTTGTTCTTGGCGATGAAGATCTTCCCGCCGCCGCTGGTGATTTCGCGGCGGAGGTCGTTCATCTGGGCGGCGTTCACGTTAGAGTATCGTGCGGTGACGATCAGAGGTTTGTCTTGGATCCGGTCGAGGATGCTGGCGAGAATTTCTTCGTTGCGTTTGGATGGCATGTTGTTGGTCTCGTTAGCTTGTTGTTTTTAGGCATCCCCGCTGTCGCGCCCCCTTCGATTCTCGAAAGGGGCTGAGGCATGAAAAAAGCCTCGGGCTGACTGCTTAGGTAACGGTGGGATGCAGTTTGCCACGAGGCGGTTTGGGGATTTCGACTACGGCGGTGTTTGCGCTGTAGTTCGTATCAGCCTCGGCGGGCGACATTTAGTGTCATTGGTCCTCGGGCGTTTAGCAGTTGAGGAGCACCCGCTGTCTGCAGCCAGCGATTCGTTGTTTCAGGTGTAGTTCTGTTCTCGATGTCCTTTTTGCGTAATTTTCGGCTATCGCCAAGTTCGATTCTAATTAAGTTTAGTCGGAGACGGTGAGGCTTTCCAAACTGGGGAGGTTTACTTTGAAGCTCGGGCCCATGGCGGAGCACAGGGATGCGGTCTTGACGAATTGTCCTTTGACGCCTTCGGGTTTGGCGCGGGTAATGGTCTCGTAGACTGCGGCGAGGTTGTTGAGCAGTTGCTCTTCAGTGAAGGACCGCTTGCCGATACGGGCGTGGAGGTTTGCGTGTCGATCCATGCGGATCTCAAGACGTCCCTGTCGGGCGCTGTTGATTGCAGACTCGAGGTTGTTGGGGAGTACCACGGTGTTGTTGCGTGGGTTGGGCATCAAACCGCGGGGGCCAAGGACTCGTCCCAATCGTCCAACTTTGGGCATCTGGTCGGGTGTCGCGAGTGAGACTTCCCAATCGGTCCATCCGCCTTGTATGCGGTCGAGCATCTCGTCGTCAACGACGTAGTCGGCGCCGGCTTCGGTGGCGATGCGTGCGGCATCACCTTCGGCGAATACGAGGACGCGGACGACGTCGCCCAAGGAGTGAGGTAGCGATACTACTTCGCGAAGCTGCTGGTCAGCATGGCGAGGGTCGGCGTGAGTGGCGAGATGGATCTCGATGCTCTCGTCGAACTTTGCGGTTGCGGACTCGCGGGTGAGCTTTACGGCTTCGTTGGCGTCGAGGAGATCCGCTGGTAGGTTTGCAACGGCTTGTCGGTATCGTTTGCTGTGTTTCTGCTTTGGCATATCGTGTGGATCTCAGAGTTATGTTTAATCGGCGACCATGATGCCCATGCTTCGGGCAGTGCCTTCGATGACCTTCATTGCAGCTTCGATGTCATTGGCGTTTAATTCTTCGATCTTGGTTTCGGCGATCTGCTTGAGCTGGTCACGTGAGACCTGCCCCGCGACGACGGTGCCGGGGGTTTGGGAGCCGGCTTCGATGGCTGCGGCTTGCTTCAAAAGCGCTGACGCTGGCGGTGACTTGACGACGAAGGTGAATGAACGGTCGGCGTAGACGTCGATGGCGGCACGGACGATCATGCCTCGTTGCGACGATGAACGCTCGTTGAACTCTTTGATGAAGAGTGGGATGTTAATGCCGTGCTGTCCAAGCGCTGGGCCGACCGGCGGAGCCGGAGTGGCTTCGCCAGCGGCGAGTTGGAGGTTTATCTTTGCGACTACTTTCCTTGCCACTTCGATCTACTTCCGGGTTTTTCGTGGTGTTTCGTCAGACGGTATTGCCTAACGGAATGATTATGCCTTCTCGACGGACAGGAACGGTAGTTCGACCGGGGTGTCTTGTCCGAAGAAGGAGACGGTAACGCGTAGGGTGCCGCGCTGTCCCATGACTTCGTCGACGGTTCCGCTGAACTCTGAAAACGGGCCGTCTTTGATGACGACGACATCGCCGCGTTCGAAGCCGAAGTTGACTTGCGGGCTGTCGCCAGAAGGGCCTTGGATCATGTGCTGAGCTTCTTCGTCAGTCAACGGAGTCGGCTTCGCCCTGCCCTCTACGCCTTCTTCGACGGAGATGAAGTTGGTGACGCCGGGGGTGTTTCGAACCACGTACCAGCTATCGTCGTTCATGACCATCTGGACGAGGAGATAGCCGGGGTACATCGTCTTCTCGACGTTCTTGGTTTCGCCGTCGGTCATCTGTACGACGGTCTGCTTGGGTACCACGGCATCGAAGATCTGGTCTTCGAAGTCCATCGAAACGATGCGCTGCTTTAGGTTTTCGCAGGTGCGGTCCTCACGTCCGGAGTAGGTGTGAACCACGTACCACCGGGCGGTGTTGGGTATCGAACGAGTTGGAGAAGATGCGGTAGTCACGGTTTAAGTTCCTGCCAGCAATGAGAAGATTCGTGCGAACATCCAATCGAAAGCACCGAGGAACACGCCCATCACTGCGGCGAGAGCGATGACGAGCATCGTCAATCGGGTGGCTTCTTGGCGCGTAGGCCAGGTAACTTTCCGCAGTTCTCCGAAGACGTCTCCGAAGAAGCCGAAGACCGAAAAACGCCGTGAGGGCGTTAATCGGACATCAGGTCTGACTCGGTTCTGTGCCATTTCGGATCGTTTTCCGACTCAGTGTTTAGCGGCGTCGTTCTCGAAATTCCTTTCGAGAGCGGCACGGCGGGCAGTATTTCTTGAGAGTGATTCGGTCAGGCGTGTTGCGTCTGTTTTTCTCTGTATGATACGTGTGCGATCCGCACTCGCAGGTGAGTTCGACAAGCGTTCTGACTGCGTTTTTCCTTGCCATTTCAACTCCTCCTTGGCGGATGTTGGTATCCAGATGAACCAGTGATTCGATTTAATGGGCAGATCGCCTGCGGTCTGCGCGGCTGTTGCCGCGAACGCCGCAGGCGATCACCATTGGTCGTGTTTACGAGGTTACTTCGGTGAAGACGCCGGAACCAACGGTTCGGCCGCCCTCTCGGATAGCGAAGCGGAGGTTCTCTTCGAGGGCGACCGGGTAGATCAGTTCGATCTCCATCTCGGTGTTGTCGCCGGGCATAACCATCTCGATTCCGTACGTCATCTTGATCTCTAAGGTAACGTCGGTGGTCCGGGTGTTGATGTGCGGCGT
>VXTA01000354.1 GCA_009837685.1 Chloroflexota bacterium
GGCTCGTGACAGATGAAGGCCCGGTCGTCGCCTTCAACTCGAACTCGTCTGATCCTCACTACGACCCAACGCCGGAAGAAGCAGCGATCATCCGACGGGACGGCTGGCTTTTGATCGACTCTTGGGCGAAGCCCGAATCGATTGAACCGTTCATGTCAGGCGATGTCGATGACGGCAGTGAACCAGTTTACGCAGACATTACCTGGGTGGCCAAAATCGGATCTCCGCCTAGTGCAGATCACCTCAAAGTCTTCGATTCCGTTCGTCGTGCAAGAGATTCGGCGTATGAGTTCCTGAGAACTAGGCATCGGAAGGGTGAACCGACGCAGGGTTGGCAAGTTGACCGCGTTGCACGCGATTCAATCGCGAAAGACGGTTACGGTAAATGGTTTGTCCATCGACTCGGCCATAGCATCGGACCCGAAGTTCACTCAAACGCCGTCAATCTCGACGATTGGGAAACCCACGACACTCGACAACTCATACCGGGCATATCCACGTCAGTAGAACCCGGTATCTACTTGCCGGAATTCGGAGTTCGCTCGGAGATGGACATATTCATCAGTGAAACCGACGTTGAGATCACCGGCGAGATCCAAGACCGTATCCATCAAATCTCAACTTGAACAATCGGTTGCCCGACCAACAGAATGCCATCGCGATTATGACGTAACGTTAGGCGATGGATCGGTCAACATCGCAACGGACGGGCCGAACTCGCAGATCCCTGTTCCGCACTCCGAAACCGTTCGCGGCATTTGAACACCGTGCGTTTCGTCTCCTGTGGTTCAGCGCCAACTTCGTCGCGCTAGGCATTTGGGCCGAACGACTAGCCGTCGGGTGGCTAGTACTCGAGCAGACGGACTCGGTGCTCCTATCTGCTGCTACGTTCGCCGCTGGATCTGCCCCAAGCCTCATCGCCGCGCCGATTGGTGGTGCCGTCGCCGATCGATTTCCCCGAAATCGACTGTTGGTACTGACAGCGCTTGTCAGAGCGGTCTCGATACTCCTAATCGGCCTCATCGCGTTGAGCGGATTTTCCAATCCGTGGCCGATCTTCGTGATTGTCGCGTTCGAAGGCGTCATCAACTCCTTCGACATGCCCGCCAAGCAAGGACTGATCACCGACATCGTGCCCCGCGAGTCCCGAATGAACGCCATATCAGTCCACTCCGTCGGCACACGGTCCGTAGCGGCAGCGGGATCACTCGCAAGCGGCATCATCGCCGAATTCATCGGCATCCCCGCGGCGCTTTTCGCGGCATCCGGATCGATACTCGTCGGAGGAGTGATTGTCTGGTTCGTTCCGACGATGCGATCATCCGCTCGAATGGCGCGATCCTCACTGGGACGCATTTTCAAAGAAGCGGTCATCGGCATTCGATCGATCTTGCGACTGCCAACTGTGTCTACTCTGCTCTGGATGGCGATCGTGGTTGAGATATTCGGTTTCGCATACGACTCCGTCATGCCCGCCATGGCACGGGACGAGTTGGGTGTCACAGAATCTGGCCTCGGAACGCTCAGATTCGCCGCAGGAATTGGTGCAGTGATCGGAGCGGTCTTCCTATCGTTCCTTGGCGACTTTAGACGGAAAGGCCCTCTGCTGCTAGCAATTACGGCCGGGTATGGCATCGGGCTAATCGGAGTAGCCAGCAGTTCCAATCTGGTGATGGCGCTCATCGTCGTAACGATGGTCGGAGCCGCCGCCTCAATGTTCGACGCCATGCAATGGACCCTGCTTCAGGCAAACGTCCCTGACCGCCTGCGCGGCCGTGTCATCGGCGGATGGGTACTCGCCATTGGCTTCGGATGGGTCGGGCACCTGTCAATGGGCGCAGTAGGCGAACTCATCGGTGTGCGATGGGCGCTTGGAGGGGCGGGGTTAATAGTTGCGGCTACGAGTTTGGTTGCCCTAGCGGTGTCGTCGGTTTTGCGGCGGGCGTGAGGCCATATTGCTATGGTTTCCATCGTTTTATAGCCCAATCGACGATAGCCCTTCCACCTGGACCTTTGGCACCCAGCGAAAAAGATGCGCGGCGCGCCTGGCCTGAGGTATATCGGTGTATTCCCTTACATTCTCCACGGTCACCCAATACCTGACTCCACAGTTGATCTGGTCTTGCCCTATCAGATTGACGCAGCCCTATGACGATTGCTTCGCAGCGCTCCACCTTTTTGAGCACGTGGCATTTGACGAACTGTTTCGCCAGTTTCGATGATGGCAACTGGCGTGGCAGACTCCCTAAACCACTAGCACGTTTACTGTGATACGGGAAAATCTCGATTACAGCAAGTTTGCGTCCTAGCTTGTTCCGTGCATCTCCAAATGTCATCCCGGTACATTCAGATATCCGAGTAATCGTTTCCCTCAATTTGCAGAACCAATAACCATAGCCACCGTGGCAATCAAATTTCGGGTCAAGGAAATAGAATGGCAAAACATCCTTCGGTTGATCCTGTCTGATGTTGTCTAGTAAAGCCTGCCGGTAACGAGGATTGCGATAGTTAGCGTCGTAATCGCTACATGCAAACCCCGGATTCAATGTCAAGACGTAGACTTCCGCGTTCAAGAGATCCCCATTGAACGGTTGGGGCAGCAAACTGAAGTGGATGGACTTCTCAGGACAATAGTCAGGGTGTGCTTCGACTTCGTGGCAACTTTTACCGATGATGCCCAAGTCCTTCGCTCTTGGCGATGACTTGATGATCGGCACATCGGCTTCAAATACGTAGGGCGGTTGGCGGAATCGAGTATTCCGCCATGCTTCTATGAGTTCCATCGTTAGTTATCTAAGATTCTCGGAATACAGGATCGTATGCCACGCTATCTTTAAGTCTCAGGATTTAGCGCGCCCCACAAGCCTGCAGACACGCCTGCATGTGACCTCGCGACTCCGCCGCGATCGTGCAACACTGTTCCAAACTGTATTCCCTCGCTCCGATTACCTCAAGATTGAGCGCGCCATCGTAACCGTGCTCGTGCAACACTCGAACGAATCCCAGCAGATCGATATCTCCTCGACCATTCGCTTGGTCTTCCGGTTTGCCGGGGCCCGACTGCATGCCTTTGCAGTCGCGGATGTGGACGTGCTTCACTCGCGACATAACGGCGGTGATGGCCTCGGCAGGGTTCTCCCCTGCTCTGTGGATGTGCGACGGGTCCATGTCGATCCCAAACGCAGGTGAATCGATTTCCTCCATCACACGAAGCGTCGTGGGCGTGTTGTAGATGCTGGCTCCGACGTGCGCTTTGACGCAGATCGTGACGCCGTGCTCTTCGCCGATCTTCGCCATCTCTGCGAGAGACCGAATCGATGCATTGAGGCTCTCTTCATCGTCTGCTGTACCACCGGGTCCGGTGTTGACCACGGGGATACCCAAGGCGGAGGCCGCTCGGCAAGCCCGATCCATCACGTCGGGATCGCGTTGTGGCTGTTCAATCGCAAGTAACGCAAGTCCGTGCTCTTGCGACAAATCGCGAATTTCGGGCACCAACTCCTCCCAGCGATCCAGCACCAAGTGCTCGCTCATTCCGTCAATTGCCGACAACTCAATGCCGTCGTAACCAGCCATCGCGATGCCACGGAACGCGTCCGCCATGCTGTGTCCGCCGAACAAGACTGAGTTTGCTCCAAGCTGCATCATCAATTCCTTTCGATATCAACCACAGTGCCGTTTTCCCAAGATTCGATCGCGGCTTCGATTATCAGTTGAGATTTCAACGCGTCTTCGCCCGATCCGTCGATATCGGCCGGGTCCGCGCCTTCGATGTTTTGGTCCACCCACCGAGTTATCCGACTCTCGAAGGTTTCCCCAAAACTCATCATGCCGCCAAGGTATGAGAAACGTTCTACCTGTTGAGAGCGCCTTGGATAAAACTCCAACTGCTCGCAAGCCTCCAAAATCACGAATCTCGCCTCAGATCCGACCACTTCGAGCCTCTCCAGAC
>VXTA01000108.1 GCA_009837685.1 Chloroflexota bacterium
TTCCCGCATACGTTCGCCACCGCGTCGTTTTCACCAGCAAAGATCCACCATGCATTTGGATAGCCGTGTTCGGCGACCTGATTTAAAGTCTGGAAAGGTGGCTCCCGAGACAGGATTCGAACCTGTGACCCGCTGATTAACAGTCAGCTGCTCTACCGCTGAGCTACTCGGGAATGAAGCCGAAATGGGCATGAGACCCAAAACTAGATTCTAACCCAACGCCCTCCTCACATGAAACTGACAGTTCGCGATGAACGCCACACTGACATTGTCGCCATAGCTGACGTAGTCCGTGCCGCCTTCGGACATGACGACGAAGCGAAGTTGGTAGATCAGCTGCGGAATACCGGGGCCTTAACAGTGTCGATAGTGCTTGTCTGCGATGAACGGCTGATCGCACACGCGTCCGCAAGTCCGATGACTTGGGTTGATGGTTCGACGCGTTTCGTTACTTGGGCGTTGGCACCAGTGAGCGTTACACCGACGGAGCAGCGGCGCGGCTACGGAACAAAAGTCGTATGGGCAACCATCGAACGTTGTCGGCAAATTGGAGCCGACATCCTTACAGTGTTGGGCAATCCAGCGTACTACCAACGTTTTGGTTTTGAGCCGGCATCACAACATGGGATGGCGATCGACGGCAAGGAATTCGGAGACGCGTTCATGGTGATGGAACTTACCAAAGGCGCCCTCCGCGAAGCACATGGCCTGTTAAGGTGGCATCCAGCTTTCGACGATTTGGACGAGGATTGATATGGGGAGCAAAACCTTCAAGTTGTGGGCGGCGAGCGATGCGCACGTAGGGACTGATCTGGAGCGTGGAAATCGTCGGAGTTTGGCTGAGGCGATATTGCAATCAGAGCGTGGCGGAGATGAGGGAGGCCCGTCATTCGACTGGGACATAATGCTCAACGCCGGGGACTATTCCGGTTCTCAAACGCCGCCGGATGACGAGGAAGGGGTGGAGGTGGTCCGCCAGTACGGGGTGTCGACGAAGCATGAGCGCGAAGACTTTTACGATCTGGTCGGAAACCACGATGCCAGCGGCGCGAACGAGGAGACGCAATGGTGGTTCGCAAGTGGATCGATCCCACGGGCGAGAACAGCGAGTATTCAGGAGTTCACGCCGATCGAAGACCGTACCCGGTTACAGGGACATGGGAACGATACACATTCGAGGTCGGCAACATCCTTTTTCTCGTCATGGGCGACCGTAACGAAGGCGGCCCGCCGGTAGGCAGAGGCGAATACGGCGGATACCCCGCTGGAGCCGTGACCCGAGAGACGTTCGAGTGGTGGCGAGAAAATGTGGAGGCGAACCAAGACAAGATCATCATCTCCGCGCATCATCACATGCTGAAAGAGACCACAGTCGCGTCAGGCCCGTGGGAGGGAGTGGATGGCGGCTATCACGGCAGATTTGAAGATGGAGCACCGATAGGCGCGTCATATCTATATTTCGTCGGAGGAGAGCCAGACGCAGGAGCATTCGAATCGTATCTGGCAAAGCACCCTAGTGCCATAGACATTTGGATCGGTGGCCATACTCATACCAACCCGGATGACACGTACGGCGGAAGATCTCATATCGAGCAGAAATGGGGCGTAACGTTCGTCAACGTCGCGGCGTTGTCACGGTATCACGGTCAGAAGAACATCGCCATGAGTCGACTGTTCACATTTGAGGACGGCTCGAACGAGGTGAATGTGAGGTGTTATCTGCACATGAGCGATTACGCGCCCCAAGGCTGGTACGACAAGGCGGAGAGGACAGTGCCGCTTCGAATGCCATTTTCGTCAGTTGTAAACCGTGGATGAAAGCAGAGATGCCTCGATTAGCCAAACAGCGCGAGTAGTTCTCGACTGACTACGACCAAACTAGAGATCACGACCACTACGACCACGGTGGTTCGAAACACTTTTTCGTTCATCCGCCCGGTTAGCCGAATCGCGATCCAGTAACCGAGAGCGACGACTGGCGTCGCGACTGCGATGAGGATGAGTCGCTCTGCCGTGAAGAGCCCTTGAACTGCGTATCCCACGGCTGCGGCAATGTACATGATGGTGAAGAAGAAGGCCATTGAGGCTCGAACATTTTGTCTGTCCATGCGCCGACCGAGAAAGAAAAGCACGAGGATGGGTCCACCGATTGCCAAGCCGGTCGTCGATGCGGACGAAATAAACCCCAAGACCGGTCCAGAGATTCTCGGATAAGGGACCCGCCACTCAGCGTTAAATACGACCAACCCGGTCAGTATCAAAACGAGGACCCCGATGGTGATGCGAAGCACTGATGGATCCAACGTGCTCAGCGCGAATACCCCAATCGGTGTCCCGAGCACAGCAGCGACAGCCATAGGTGCGAGTTCTCGGTTCCGAAGATGCTCTCGGGTCTCGACTAGGACAAGCGAGAAGGCGATGATGGCGACGGCGTTGATCACAACGACCACTGTCTGGGGATCGAGGATCAGTAGCAATATCGGAGACGTCGTCAGCCCGAACCCGAAACCAATCGCTCCGATGACGAAGGCAGCGCCCATAAGCACCAACGAGGTGACAACTATGTGCAATATGTCTGGCATTTCCTACGGCGTGATTGGCCCGAACGGAAGAGTTTCGGCGAAAATCTTGAACGTGTTATAGCGTATCCAACGGCGGCGGAGTCAGTATGCAACGGTCTGACTTCGGGAGCTGATTTCAAGCAGGAGACATTCCACGATGACTCGATACGAAGGATCACCCATAGCCTACGACGTTGCGATCCGCAAGAACGTGATGATCCCGATGCGCGATGGTGTGCGTTGCGCTGCTGATATCTACTTGCCGTCGAACGGCGATCAGGTTGCCGAAGGTCGGTTCCCGGTCATTCTCGAACGGACGCCGTATGACAAAACTGCGCCCCGTCAAGTCACGAACATGAAATACTATGCCCGGCGCGGATACGTTGGTGTTATTCAGGACGTTCGCGGGCGCTTCGCGTCGGAAGGGGAGTGGTACGCGTTTGCGAAGGAGGCGCCAGACGGCTTCGACACAGTTCAATGGCTTGGCGTACAACCTTGGAGCGACGGCCACGTCGGAACGATGGGCGGATCATACGCAGGCAGTGACCAATCGGCGCTGGCAACGATGAACCCGTCCCACCTCACGACGATGATAGTGGCCGTCGGAGCGTCTAACTACTACCACGGCTCAATGCGACAAAACGGTGCCCTGGAGCAACGCTTCATGGTCTACGCCTTCCGCATGGCCATGACGAGTAAAGAAGCGATAGCAGACACCGGTCTGCAGGCGGAGATCAAAAAGGCGTTCTTGGATGACATGCCCGACATCGTGCGGAACTTACCCCTGAAAGAGGGGGCCACGGTGTTACGACGTCTCCCTTCGTATGAGCGGTGGGCGATCGACATCTTGACTCATGGGGACTACGACGACTACTGGAAACAACGCGGCTACGCGATAGACGAGTACTACGATGAGCACGCGGATGTTCCTTCGCTTTATCTCGGCGGTTGGTACGACTCATACGCCCGCAATACACCGCAAAGCTACATGAAACTGAGCGCGATCAAGAAATCGCAACAGGTTTTGCTAATGGGGCCGTGGATACACGGCGCGTTTGAGGTCACCAATTCAGGGGATGTCGATTTCGGAACCGAAGCACACATCAATGTCAACGACCTCCGATTGGCATGGTTCGACCACTACATGAAGGGAATGCATACAGAGTTCGCCGATTGGTCGCCGGTGCGTATCTTCACGATGGGCACGGGCAGTCAGCGCATGAACAAGCACGACCATGATCGCTTTCTCGACCATGGCGGTTATTGGCGGTCGGAACCGGATTGGCCCCTACCGGGAACCTTGGAGACGCCGTTCTATCTGCACGCTGATGGCGGGTTGTCTCAGAACGAACCTTCAGCGGACGAGTCGCCATCGACTGGCTACACG
>VXTA01000268.1 GCA_009837685.1 Chloroflexota bacterium
GGATGTACCTGCTTGGTGATATGCACGTCGGACCACGTTACGGCGCCTAGTTCGCCGTATGTGCTTTGGAGGTGGTTGGCGGCATTGGTCAAGCAGGTTGCAAGGAATGTGTCGACCGACTCGTGGGGTGCGAGGAATTCCTGCCCGCCGCCTTGATTGATTGCGTTGATAAATGCTGGTTTGAGCTGGCGTCGGAGGTGGTCGATGGCGTTGAGGTCTGGATTGGCTGCAAACTCGTCGGGATCGATGCCGTAGTTTCGCTCCATCAGTCCGAGTGAAATCTCGTCGTTCAGCGCGCTGTAGACTACAGCGCCGACGGAATCGGCATTCAGCTTGCCATCCCATTCAAGCAGGATATCTAAAGCGGCTTTCGATACTTGGCTGGGTAATTCGTAGGTGCTCAATGAGCTTAAGCGTTCGAGCAGCTTGGTGCCAGGGACTGTGCCAACATCGCCGTGGAATGCCGCCATGTCCTCTACTCGTAGGAGATGTCCGTTCGTCTTAGCCTCTTCGATCTGAGAGATGATTCGGCGCGCGCGGTAGTCGGATCCGAACGACCCGCTGAGGAAGTATGGATAGCCTTCGCCGACGACACGTTGGTTGCATGTGACGGCCCAACCGATCTCGGGGTTTCGAGACCTGGGCAGTTCATCGTCGGGGATGTAGCCCTGCCACTCGTTCTTGCCGGTCCAGCCCTCGACTGGTCCCCAACCGTTGACGGCGCTTCGTATCGGGATGCGGCCTTTAAGCGCGTAGCCGAAATCACCGTGGATGTCGGCGTAGGGGTAGTTGTTGACGCGGTCGGTCCATCTGCTGAGAGCTTGCTCGAACTCATCGGCGTTCTTGCACTTCATCGCGTCGAGGGTGGCGTCAACCCATGGAGTCGCCTCATTGGAACCGGGATCGGCTAGTGCGATGCCCCAACCGTCATCCGCGCTGCCAGAGATGATCGGTCCGTGATGAGTCTTAATGGCTTCGATGGTCTGTGTCGCGTCGCCCCGGACGCGAAGTTGCTGTCGCGATGTTTCAGCGACTAACCACTCTCCTTTGAACAGGTACTCGACACCGTCGTTGGTACGTCGTAGCTGCTCGACGAAGAGATCTTGCGTGTCTACGCCGCCGTGGGTCATTCCCCACGCGACGTGTCGGTTGTGTGCGAAGTGCATGACCATCGGCATTCCGGGTACGGAGTGCCCTAAGACGTCGAATTCGTCGGTCCGCATATGGATTTGGTAGTAGACGTTGGGCACTTCCAGGCCGCGGTGCGAGTCGCCGCCGACCATCGGGATTCCGGAAGCGGTGAGGTCCCCGGAGACTGCCCAGCCGTTGGAGCCGCCGTCGATCTCTCTAAGCGGCGCGGTTGCGTTTACGGTTGCTCGTAGCTCGTCTACCGCGTTCTCGGCAGGGCCATTGTAGACGACGCCGGGTGGGACGGTGAGGTACATGCCTTGCTGATAACCGGGTGAGAGTTTCGCCGCCTTTTCTGGACCGATCTTCGCGGCTAGTTCGGAGCGCCAGAGTTTGGATTGGAATCCACCTTCGGCGCTGTTGCGGACCTTGTATACGACGATGCAGTGCCACGGCTCCCATGGTTCGGGCTCGGCACGAAGCAGTTCGTACTCGTATGGCAGCGCGTCATTGGAATTGATGAATGCGTTGACACCTTCCGCGTATGCGTCTAGTGCGACTTTGGCTTCGGTGCTGCAGAGGTCGTAGTCAGCGAGCGAAACAGTTTCGAAGTCTCGGCGGCGCATGAGGGAGTCTTCGGTGATTGCTGAGGGACCGAGGTATTCGGCGGCGCGGCCGAGGCAGCGCAGGCGGTCGAAGTCCATCTGCCACAGGCGGTCTTGGGCAGTGGCGTAGCCTTGTGCGAAAAATGCGTCGTGGGCATTTTCGGCATAGATGTGAGGGATGCTCCAGCGGTCTCGGTAGATGGTCGCGCCGGTGACGATTTCGGTTGACGCAACATCATCGGTTAGGTTTGGCAGGTAGTCTCTCAGCATCGGATGAACGTGGCCTTGATCGAGGTGCCTAGGAAACGGCGTGTAAGGATCAGCCGAGGACTCGTCCAGCGATGGCGTCGCCCATGTCGGATGTGCCAATCGCTCCGCCGAGGGTAGTTGCCAGATCAGGGGTTCTCAATCCGTCGGCTAGAACTGCGGCTACGGCGTTCTCGATCGAGTTCGCCTCGTCTTCAAGCGCGAACGAATAACGCAACATCATCGCGGTTGAGAGTATCGAAGCGATCGGGTTGGCGACGCCCTGCCCTGCGATGTCTGGTGCAGAGCCGTGTATGGGCTCGTAGAGCGCGCGTTTTCCGGCGCGGCGTGGACGACGACTATTTGGAGGTTTAGGTATCGCGGATAAGGATGCTGATGGCAACATGCCCATCGAACCACCGATGACTGCGGCTTCGTCGGAGAGTATGTCGCCGAAGGTGTTCTCAGTGACAACGACATCGAATTCCGCAGGGTTCGTCACCATCTGCATCGCGGCGTTGTCGGCAAGCATGTGGATAAGCTCAACGTCGGGATACTCCACGCCGATCTCGGTGACGACTTCGCGCCAGAGTCGTCCGGTTTCGAGGACGTTCATCTTGTCGAGTGAGTGCAATCGCTTGCGTCGAAGCCGGGCGATTTCGAAACCTACACGCGCGACGCGATCGATCTCGCGTTCGCGGTAAGTTAACGTGTCGACTGCGGTGCGACCGCGAGAGTTTGTCCAACGTTTCTTGGGTTTGCCGAAATAGAGCCCGCTGGTAAGTTCACGAACAATGACCATGTCGACCCCATCTAACCGCTCCGGGCGGAGAGGACTGGCGTCGATGAGTTGCGGATAGACCTTTACGGGCCGCAGATTGGCAAACAGGTCGAGTCCTTTTCGTAGCGCGAGGATTCCGTCTTCAGGCCGTGTTTCGGCTTGCGGGTCATCCCATTTCGGGCCTCCAACGGCGCCAAAAAGCACCGCGTCGCTGCCCTTCACGATGTCGAGGGTTTCCTCCGGTAATGGGGTGCCGAACTCGTCGATGGCACGTCCGCCGCAAGCGCCCATGACGAATGAGAACGAGTGACCGAAACGTCGCTCAATGGCGTCGAGTACCTTGACCGATTCCGCGGTGACTTCCGGTCCGATCCCGTCTCCGCCTAGTACCGCGATACGAATATCCATTGCGTGCGTCTTTCTTTGCAGTTGATGTGTGTTGTCGATTTGGGAACTAATCGCGATCAGACGCGTCAACTCGATCTGAAGCGCAACAAGCTTTCCTGAACTGCTACCAGCGAGCAGCTCTTGCAGATTCGAATTCGTCAATGGCATCGCTGTTTTGCAACGTGATACCTATGTCGTCGAGCCCCTTCATCAGGGAGTTGCGACGAAACGAATCGAACTCAAATGATGCTGAGAAGCCATCAGCATCGGACACGGTTTGAGCTTCTAGGTCGACGGTGACTTCGTAGCCTACGCCTTTGAGGGCGTTGCCCATGATGTGGTCGACCTGATTTTGGGACAGCACGATTGGCACCATGCCGTTCTGCATGCAGTTGTTTCGGAATATGTCTGCGAAACTCGGAGCTATGATTGCCCTAAATCCCATCTCATTCAAAGCCCAGGGCGCGTGTTCGCGCGACGAACCGGAACCGAAATTTCGTCCGGCGACGAGTATTGAGGCCCCTTCGTAACGCGCCTCGTTCAAGATGAAGTCGGGATTCGGGACGCCGTCTTCGAGATAGCGCCAGTCGAAGAATGCGAACTCGCCGAAACCGGTTCGCTCGATCCTCTTAAGGAACTGTTTGGGGATTATCTGGTCCGTATCGACGTTGGCCCGGTTCAAGGGTGCCACACGCCCAGTCAATCTAGTGAATTTTTCCATCTAACATTCCATCGCGCGCGATACAGCTCCTATCGCCCACGCCGTTAGTCTTTTTCGTCTTTTTGCCGTTTTATT
>VXTA01000328.1 GCA_009837685.1 Chloroflexota bacterium
GAAGCAGGCTTTGTCGCAGATGGTTGCCGCCGACACTCCGGTTGGCATTCTCGCTTACGATGGCGACGAACCAGTCGCGTGGTGCTCGATCGCGCCTTTGGAGTCCTACACCAATCTCCGCACGCGCAGCTATGTTTCGGACGGGTCTGACACTGAAGACGTCTGG
Source organism: Chloroflexota bacterium (assembly GCA_009837685.1). Lineage (GTDB taxonomy): Bacteria > Chloroflexota > Dehalococcoidia > Lucifugimonadales > Lucifugimonadaceae > Bin127. The sequence goes on from VXTA01000328.1 coordinate 167, forward strand.
TCAATCGCCTGTTTCTACATCCGCAGCGGGTTTCGTCGTCAAGGGATGACAACTCCGCTAATCGAAGCCGCAATCGAGTATGCGCGCGACAACGCTGCGAAGATAATTGAAGCCTATCCTGTGGATTACGATTCACCGAGCTACAGCTATATGGGCCGCATCGGGACTTTCGAGCGTCTGGGCTTTGAAGAAATTGCTATGGCTGGCACTAGAAGGCACATTATGAGATTGCAGCTTTAACGAGGCGGGTTGACCTCACGCGCAGAGTGGGTGGTCGCTATCCCAACGGTTAAACGGAGGCTCCTCCTTCTTAGCCAGCGCACTCCTCGCGTCCAACCACGACTGATTCCAAGTAACGGGATCGTGTAGCTCGGTCTCCGGGTTGCTGCGGCTTCTGGCAACAAACCCCGGAAAACTCGTCCGACCTGTCGACTGTCCGATCGGGTTGTACCTCAAATCCATACTGAATCTGACCCGATCGCTGATGTTCGGCAACGAGGAATGGATCGTATATCTCGTCATGAAGAGAGCATCGCCCTTCTTCAACGGAACTGGCACCGCCGTTCCAACCTCGAACTCGCTCTCGGGAACGTGCAAACTGCCCAGCACTTTCTTGCCACCCGGGCAGTGCGTCAACAGTTCTTCATCGCGGTGCGACCCAGGAATCACCTGCAAGCACCCGTTCTCCTCATCCGCATCCATCAGCGGATACCACACCGTAAGAATCAGCGAATCGTCCGCATCCGGTGTCACGACGCCGAGGTCCTGATGCCATGGAGTGACCCCAAACTTCACCCTACCCAAATGATCGCGCGGCGAACGGCTCTCCGGCACCTTAATCCGAATGTGCTGCACCGGGTTCGAGTAAATTTCCGGTCCGATGAACAACTCCACCGCATCCAACAAGCCCGGCGAGGTCATTGCGTTGAAAACTGCTGGCCCGGCCCAAAACGGCGTATCTTCCGTCACGCCTCTTTGCGGAAGCGTAAAGTCGAAATACCCTTGATGGATCTCGTTCGACTCCTCATAGACCTGCGTTATCCGTTCGCCAAACTCCAGATCCTCGTGCTTCGAGCTAATCTTCCCTTCCTCGTAAAGCTCCTCCGCAAGACTATCCAACACACCCGCATACTCTTCGATTACCGGGTCGATCACTCCCTCGGGGTCGATGACTCCCTGCGCGGTTACAAACCCAAAGTGCTCGAAGTGCTCAAGTTGCTCCTTCGTCATTGCAGGCATAGTTCAACGGCTCCTCGGATCGTTGGTGGCTGACAGTTGAGAATCATAGCGCGTTCCTAAGCACAGACCGGGTCTGTCCCATCCCAGCGATTGAACGATGGCTCATCGCCCTTTGCCAGCGCATCCCGTGCCTCCGTCCACATCTCGTTCCAAATCACTGGATCGTGCAACTCGCTTCCAGGGTTGCTACGACTTCGTGCCACGAAGCCGGGAAAGCTCGTCCGGCCTGTCGAGTGGCCGATCGGGTTGTATCGCAAGTCAAAGCTCCAACGGATGCGATCGCTGTTGTTTGGCAGCGACGAGTGGATGGTGAACTTTGTCATGAACAACACGTCACCCTTCTTCAACGGTATGGGCACCGCTTTGCCGACCTCGAACTCTGACTCCGGTATCTGCAATCCCGACGGCGACGAGGACTTCATCCCCGGACAGTGAGTCAGTAAATCCTCTCGATGCGAACCCGGGACGACTTGCAAACAACCGTTCTCGGCATCTGCGTCCATTAACGGAAACCAAACCGTAAGGATCAGCGATTCATCAGCGTCCGGGTTGACTACCCCGGCATCCTGATGCCAAGGCGTCACACCGAATTTCACCATTCCCTTTTCGTCGCGTGGCGCCCGACTCTCCGGCACCTTGATCCGAACGTGCTGTACGGGATTGGAGTAGATCTCCGGCCCGATGAACGACTCCACGGCATCCAGCAGATCCGGTGCTGTCAATGCATCAAACACCGCCGGGCCAGCCCAGAACGGAGTATCTGCCTTGATCGCTCCTTGAGGCAGCGAAAAGTCGAAATAGCCGTTGTAGACCTCGCCAGATTCGGCGTAGATCTGGGTTACTCGGTCCCCAAACTCAAAATCCTCGTACTTCGAGATGATGATGCCGTCTTCGTAGAGTTCGTCGGCAAGATTGTCGAGGACACCGGCGTATTCGTCGACAACCGGATCGATCACCCTCTCAGGATCGATCAAGTTCTCCGCGGTAACGAAGCCGAAATGCTCGAAATGTTCGAGCTGCTCATTGGTTATCGCGGCCATGATCAGGCGCAGGCCGGTTCGCTGCCGTCCCAGCGATTGAACGACGGTTGCTCACCTTTGGCCAGGGAATCCCGCGCGTCTGTCCACAGCTCGTTCCATATCGCAGCGTCGTGCAGTTCACTCTCAGGATTGCTGCGGCTACGCGCCACGAAGCCTGGGAAACTGGTCCTACCAGTCGATTGACCGATCGGGTTGTAGCGAAGGTCGAAACTCCATCGGATGCGGTCGCTGTTGTTCGGCAAAGACGAGTGCACGGTGAACTTCGTCATAAAGAGCGCGTCGCCCTTATTCAATGGGATCGGCAATGCCTTGCCTACCTCGAATTCGGTCTCCGGTATTTGCAGTCCGGACTGCAAGCCATTGTCAAAACCCGGACAGTGCGTCAAAAGATCGTTCCTATGCGAACCCGGCACCACCGACAGACATCCGTTCTCGACGTCAGCATCCATCAGCGGGAACCACACCGTCAACATCTCCGTCTCGTCCGCATCTGGATTCACTACGCCGTTGTCCTGATGCCAAGGTGTGATGCCAAACTTCACTTGCCCCTTATCATCTCGCGGCGCACGGCTCTCAGGCACCTTGATCCGCACGTGCTGTACCGGATTCGAATAGATCTCCGGGCCAATGAACGACTCGACAGCATCTAGCAGTCCCGGCGCTGTCAGCGCGTCGAATACCGCCGGCCCAGCCCAAAAAGGCGTGTCCTCCTTGACACCACCTTGCGGCAAGGAGAAATCGAAGTACCCGTTGTAGATCTCATCTGACTCGGCGTATATCTGAGTGACCCGTTCTCCAAACTCCAGATCTTCGTACTTCGAGCTGATCGTTCCATCCTCGTAAAGCTCGTCCGCGAGGCTGTCGAGCACTCCTGCGTACTCCTCGATCACCGGGTCGATGATCTCCTCTGGATCGAGCACTCCCTCAGCGGTTACAAACCCGAAATGCTCAAAATGTTCGAGTTGCTCTTTCGTCATCGCAGGCATGATGTGACGGCTCCGTGAATCGTTCGCGACTGATAGGTAAGAATGATACCGCGTGGGTCTTCCGGCGATCACGACACCTTGGTAAAACAGCGATTGTCGCGAGGACCAAAGTCATCTGCCAAGGTTCGGATTTGAACACCATCGGACACAACAATAAACGCCCCTCTTCCGAAGACGCTTTGCGCCGTTACTCGTATTCCCAGCCGAACAACAATCCCACGACGAAAACGATGACCGACAATACGACTATGAGAGCAATGATTTGCACCAGGCACGAACCACAACCTGCTAGAAAACGTGGCCCCTTGTCGCCAGAATCATTCATAACTCCCGGGCTTCATCCAACGCTCCAATGGCTGCAAAATCCCGCAGTACTCGCAATCGATTGTTGAAATCAACCGCATAGCCCGAATCAGGTATCCGAGGCACATGGACACCGAGACGCTGCAATTCGGGGATGATCATGCCTGTCAATTCCAAGAACCTGTCGGTGTC
>VXTA01000209.1 GCA_009837685.1 Chloroflexota bacterium
TGCAGACATCGTACGCGTGATCGCCGAAAGCCTTCTTCATCGCGATCGTCTCGAATTTGTCGTTCAGCGGTGTCGATGTTCCGTGAGCGTTGACATATGCAACCTCTTCAGGCTCGATAGCGGCCTGTTCGATTGCGATTCTCATCGCTTCAGCCGCGCCTTCACCTTCGGGATGTGGCTGAGTTACATGGTGCGCGTCGCTCGTGGCTCCGTATCCGACGAGTTCGCAAAGGACATCAGCCCCACGTTTCTCGGCATGTTCCAACGATTCGATCACGATGACTCCCGCGCCTTCGCCAAGCACGAAGCCGTCGCGTCCGGCATCGAAGGGACGTGATGCGCCTTGAGGATCATCGTTGCGCGTCGAAAGAGCTTTGCAGGCGTTGAATCCTGAAACTCCGATCGGGCAGATGGCAGCTTCCGAGCCGCCGGCGATTGCGACATCCGCGATGCCGCGTCGAATCATCTCAGCCGCCTCGCCGATTGAGTCGGTGCCTGTGGCGCAGGCAGAGACTACGGAGAAATTCGGTCCTTTGGCACCGATCGTCATCGATACCTGACCGCTCCCCATATCACCCAGCATCATCGGCACAAGAAACGGATTGACGCGGCGAGGACCGCGAGTGTTGAGAACATCCATCTGTTCTGAAATCGTGATGATTCCCCCAACGCCGCTGCCGATTAGAACGGCTACGCGATCCGCATCTTCGTCTTCCATCTCGATGCCCGCGTGGTCGAGCGCTTCCAAACTGGCGACGCACGCGAACTGAGCGAAACGGTCCATGCGCTTGGCCTGGCGTCTTCCGAGTACTCCCGCCGCATCGAAGTCTCTGACCTCGCCAGCGATCCGTGACTCGAAGCCTTCAGGATCGAAAGCGCCGATGTAGTCGATACCCGATTCCCCATTAACGAGGTTTTTCCAAGTCGTTTCGCGGTCGGTTCCCAAAGGAGTAACCAATCCAATGCCAGTGACGACTACCCGGTCGCTCATGTTTTTGCGTCTTCCCGTCGATTAATGAACGCTGCAGATGTGCTGAATGAAGTATATATCCGCGTCCTCTTCACGCCCGTTGGCGTGTTGCGTTAATACTGGCTCAGCAACTTTGTGATTAGGTGCTAGGCACCCTCGTAGAATCGTAAGGTGTATGGCGATGGTCGAAATCGAGACGCACGGCTGCAAGCTGAATACCGCTGATTCCCAGCAGATGGCGGCGGAGTTTCTGCGCGCCGGTTTTGAGGTGCGAAGCCGAGAGAATTCAAACCCGCCCGACGTGTTCATACTCAACTCGTGCACTGTCACACACATCGCCGACAAGAAGGCACGGCAGGCGATTTCCGCCGCGAAGCGCAGATATCCCAACGCGTTGACGGTGATGACTGGTTGCTATCCAGAACGGGCCGCTGACGAGACGGCGAGTCTTCACAGTGTCGATATGGTTCTCGGAAATCGGGGAAAACCTCAACTCGTTGAGGCTGTAACTGACCGTTTGAAGATCGATCTCACACCGTGCGCCGATGGACGGGACATCATTCCCAATGCGGCGTTATTGGGACGAACGCGGGCATCAGTGAAGATCCAAGAAGGTTGCGATCAAGTCTGTGCCTACTGCATCGTGCCCAAGGTAAGAGGGCGCGAGAGAAGCGTTCCCGTCGACGAGATCGTCAGTCGCGTTCTACAACTCGAGGGCACTGGTTGTCGTGAAGTCGTCTTCACTGGCACACAGTTGGGACACTACGGGTTCGATCTCGACTCCGGCGTCGCTCTTCCGTTCATGTTGACCGAGGTTCTGAAGCGGACTGATATCCCGCGCATCAGAGTCTCGTCGCTGCAACCGCCAGAGATTGACAACCGCCTATTGGGTGTGTGGTCCAACGAAGGTGAAGGCCGACTCTGCCCGCACTTCCACATGCCGTTACAGAGCGGCAGCGAAGCGATCCTGCGCAAGATGCGACGAACCTACAGCTCCGAAGAGTTCCTGCGCAAAGTCGACTTAGTTCGAAGCCGACTCCCGGAATGCGGCGTCACCACGGATGTGATCGCCGGTTTCCCTGGCGAGACCGACGAAGACCACGAAGCATCGGCGTCAGTGATGCGGGCCGCCGATTTCTCAGATGCCCACATCTTCCCGTACTCCGCGCGACCCGGAACGAGCGCTCACCACTTTGACGATCAGATAGACCCAGCTACCAAATCAGAAAGGGCCCGAGAACTACGCGCAATTGGGAGGACGAGTTCAGAGAGCTTCAAAGCGTCAATGCTTGGACAGGTTCGATCCGTACTGTGGGAAGGGCAGCGCGGCAAATTGGGCTTGACCGACAACTACATTAAAGTCCGGATGGATGACGGGAATATCAAGAGGGATGGTGACGGATTGATCGAGGATGTCGTGCTGCGGAGTGTTCAGGAGGATGGGGTTGTTGTGGTCGGGGTGGATTGAAGGTCGCAGTAACTAACAAATCCCGCTACATAGAAATAGGCCCCGAACAAAGTCCGGGGCCTAGCGTTTTCGGAGTGATCTCCAGCGACTACTGAAGCAGAGGGTCCAACTGCGACAGGATATCGCACTCGATGCCTACGAAGTTGCCGGTGTTGTCGCTATCGATGTAGACGGCTCGGCGGAGCGGGTCCATCGGGAAGAAGATGCACTGGCGCTCTTGCTCGGCCTTCTCTAGGAGACGAGTCTTCTCGTCGTAGGCTTCGCGTTGCGCGGCGCTGAAGCCGAACTGAATGCCCGGGTCGATGTGGAAGGGGGTGGGGAATAGAAGCGGTGAGACCATCAGGTTCTCAGATCCGCACGAAATGATGACCGTTGAGTTCGCGGGCGTTACGCCTCCAGAACGCTCCATCTTGATCCCGGGCCCGACATCCGCTTCGTCATCGTCGACGAGCGTAACGTCCGCTCCGAGTTTTTCGAGCATCTTTAAATCCGCTCGCACATCGCGATACGCAGCAGCATCGAAGGGGTGATTGTCCATTGCGGTGTCCCACTCTACGCGAGGGATTATGAACTCGGCGTTTGGACATATCGGTTCGGCGTCGCCACGGTTGTTGTATGTGATCAAGTTGCCAGCGTGGAGGAAGTGCAGACTGGGGAGGATCACACGGGTGACAAGTTTCGGTTGAAGGGTCCGCATCAGCTGGTTGGACTTCGCGCCGAGAACCTCTCGGGTGAAGATGGGGTCGCGCATACCGACGCCGGTGCCGATCAGACTGATGTCGTATTCACCGTCTTCCATGCCAGGGACGTTGACTTGGACGGCATAGTTGGCCATAGTGACGCGGTTCTGACGGTCGGTAGGACTCTTACCGTCGTTCAAATTGAAGTTGCGCCAAATCGCTTTTTCAACGTTGTAAGCGTAGGTTACGTCGAGTTTGATGCTGCTGGTGTCAATGGGCTTAATCTGTACGCGGGGCATTGGGTTCTCCAATTATTGATTGAAGGGCCTGTATCGAGATATGCGATACCGATTGGTGTTTAGGAGATGGACGCGGATTCCAATAGGGCGAGTTAATGTGCGCCTTACGTCGGAATTCCAAGGGCTGGACTGATTCGAGGCGAGATACTGCTCTCGGCCTAGTCGTCAGCCCTCATGCGACTTCGCGGGTGAAGACAGGCTCCATGGGATGAGCCCCCGTGTTGATGACCGTCATCGTGTTTCGTCCCCCGGCGATCTCGGGAAGAGTAATGAGAAGGACGGATTTAGCGAGTTGGATACGATGCTGCGTGGCAGCGTTTTCGCTGTTCACGTATTCACTCGCCTGCCGGAATGTGTCACCATGCCTGAGCATTGGATGCCTCCTTTTGGACTAGCGGAGAGGAGCAGTCTCAAGCTGTTCGGCCTTCTCAAGACTGACATTCTCTACCGCACCGCTGGTAATTCTAGACTCATATGGATACAAGA
>VXTA01000257.1:0-2951 GCA_009837685.1 Chloroflexota bacterium
TGTCGACGCTCCAGAATCGGCAGTTGCCGCCGTTGTCATTGATCTCGATAGCGGTGTTGTTGCCGTCTTCGTTGTTGTTATCGAAGATTGCGACTTGGCCCCCAAGTTCGGCGAGACGGATGGCGGAGGCACGACCGATGCCAGTTGCACCACCGGTGACGATGCATCTTTTGTCTGACAGGTCTGCGGGCATTTTCTGACTCCTGGGTGACTACTATCGATTCTAGTCGCGGTCGGTTCAGTCCCAAACCACCCCGGCGATTTTCGCGGCCTTGCGAATCCCTGCGGCGGCGGCTGGAATCTTTTCGTCGGGATAGTGTTCCACGGTGACGACGATATCGGGAGCAACCTCTTGCAATCTGGTCAACAACGTCACGTTATCGAGCATCGCATTAGGTGCGCCGATGACCTCCTCTTCGAAGTGAGGCAATAACGCGTCCACAATGGTGAAATCTTTGGCGTCGCAGCCAACGATCTCTGGACTCATCAGGTCGACGCACTCGTTGATAAGCGATGTCGTGTCGTAGGCGATGTCTAAAGAGCCAACAAGATTGACGGGGTCCATGTTGTAACCGAGGGCGGGCATGTCGACGGCATCGAAGAAGTCTCGAACGCGTTGCGGGGTGTATAGAGGGCATACGACGCCAGATTCGACGACGAGCTTGATGCCCTCAGAATCGGCTACTGCGCATGCTTGTTTGGCGCTTTTGACGAGGCGGTCGAATGTTGCGTCGGACCGGTTCTCGCGATGCGGTAACCACGCGCCATCGGGGTTGAGGCTGCCTGGTCGGAAGTACGTGGTCGGGCAACCCATCTTGGCGGACAATCGGATCGTGCCCTCCAAGAAGTTGACGGTCCAAGCTCGTTGATCCTCGTCATCGCTGCACAACCCGCCGCCGTAACCGCCTCGAGTCATCGGCATGATTAGGCCGTTGCTGGCATAAAGCGATTTGATATTCGCAATGTCTTTGTCGCTTCCGGCGGAGGGGTCAGAGATGGTCAGGAGCGCGGATACGAAGCCGTGGTCGGCTACCTTTTTTACGTCCTCGGGTTTGACATTCAGCCAGTCGCCTTTGACGAAACCGGCAACACCTAGAAGCATGGATCGTGACCTTTCGTCGCTCTCCGAGGTCCGAGACTGAACCCCGTTTATCTATTCATCTTATCGCCGCAGATGGTTCGTCCGATGGTTCGATTAGGGATGATTCGCGAAGTATTGAATCGTCCGATGCAACATGGCTACGATTTGAGATAGCGTCGCAGAAATTAGCTGCAAGATCGCTTGAAGTTACGTGTGCCGACGTTATCGGACCGTGACGGGTGATAAGCCGCGACCAGTAGAGCAACCGGGATCATCCAGTGGCAACCAGAATTCCAGAACCTTGGGAGCTGGGCGACGTTCTCTCTGAAGTGAGCGATCTGCTGGAGGTGGGTGGTGTTTCGGTTGCGATCAAGCGATTATCACCACTTCGCCCCGCAGATATGGCGGCGGTTGTCGCGGAGCTTTCAGAAGACCACCTGCGTCAACTGTTGGAACGGATGGCTAATGAGGTGATTGCTGATGTCTTGGACTATCTAGATGTCGACCGTGGATCGCGCGTATTCGATTCAATCCCAGAGACTCGTCGTCCGGCGGTTTTGGATGAAACGTCTCCGGAAGTAGCAACAGACCTTTTGCATCGCATCGCTTGGGATGATGCAGCGCAGACGCTGGTGCGGATGCGGAATCTGAACATCATCGGTGATCTGCTGATCCATGATGACGATGATGCTGGCGGTCTGATGTCACCGACGTTCGCCAAGCTACGCGAGTATTGGACGGTGCGACACGCTCTTCGGGTGCTACGGCAAATGGATCTTGACCCGGAGATACTGCGAGAACTTTTCGCTGTTGATGCCCAAGACACGTTGGTGGGCAGGATGGAGTTATCAGAGCTGGTATTTGCGCCGCCTAATGCGACGATCGGCGAGGTGATGAACCGAGATGTGATTTCGGTTTCGGCCACTGAAGACCAAGAGAGCGCGGTGCGGTTGATGCAGCGTTACCGTCTTCCGAGCATCCCGGTGACGAACGTACGCCGTCAGCTCCAAGGCGTGATCACCTCGAATAGCCTAGTCGAGGTGGCGGAGCAAGAGGCGACGGAGGACATGTTCCGTCTGTTCGGTGTGGGCGGAAGCATTGCTACGGGCTACGACGTTCGCGAAGCGATCCGCAACCGTTTACCGTGGCTCGTCTTGAATCTATTCACAGTGATGTTGGCGGGTTATGTTCTGAGCTTGTTCCAACCGACGCTGAATGCCATGGTGTTGCTAGCAGCGTTCTTGCCGGTGGTGATGGGCCAAGCGGGCATTGCCTGAACTCTAACGGTGACGATCATCGTTCGTTCGATGGCGCGCGGAGAACGTTCGATTTCGAACGTGTGGCAGCTTTTGTTGTTTGAGTTAGTCCTATCTCTCGCACAGGGGTTGGCTGTCGGCGGGATACTCGGCGTAGTCGTTCACCTTTGGAAAAACGACTGGGCGTTGACACTACTGGTGACCGGATCGTTGGTTTTGAACTTGATACTGGCGGCGTTGGCCGGTGTGATGGTTCCAATGTTTATGCGGTTGTTGCGTATCGACCCTGCCATGGCGTCGGCGGTGATAGTGACGACCGCTACTGACATTTGCGGCATCGTGATGTACTTGGGTCTGGCTAGCATCTTCCTCACCCTGCTGGTGAGTTGATAGCGGTCACTCGCTGTTTACGAATGCGGCCGAGACGTGGCGTCGTTGAATTTTTCCCGTGGCGGTTCTAGGCAGTTCGTCGGTGAAGTAAATCACGTCAGGGACTTTGAAGTCGGCTAAGCGTTCGCGGCAGAAATCTTGAATGTCCTGTTGCTTGCAATCGCCGCTGAGGACCACGGCAGCTTGGACGCATTCGCCGTATTTCTCGTCGGGAGCAGCAAAGC
>VXTA01000257.1:2961-3901 GCA_009837685.1 Chloroflexota bacterium
GCAAAGCAGACAGCCTCAGCGACGGCCGGATGTTCGAGCAGCGTAGCATCGACTTCAAGTGGAGAGATTTTCTCTCCGCCTCGGTTTATAAGCTCTTTCAGCCGGCCGGTAAGTGTCAAGTAGCCGTTGTCATCGAGCATGCCCTGGTCGCCGGTGCGGAACCACCCATCTACGAATGCATCGGCGTTGGCTTCTTCGTTGTTGTGGTAGCCCCACATGACGTTTTCACCTTTGATGACGACCTCGCCGCGTTCACCGATGCTTGCCAACTCCCCAGTGTTTTCGTCGGCCATCACGGCGACTTCGACGCCAGTTGCTTTACCGACGGTTCCGGGGATACGTGCGCCGGGCGGTAACGGGCTGCTGGACATCTGGTGTGAGGCTTCAGTCATGCCGTAGGCTTCGAGTACTGGCGCGCCGAAACGGTCTTCGAGAGCATCGAACACGGTAGGCGCTAGGGCAGCGGAGCATGATCGTATCAGTCGGAAAGATTCGTGCGGCGCTTCGTCATCATCAGCTCGTGTAAGAAGAATTTGGTGGATTGTCGGGACTGCGGAGTACCACGTAGAGTTGGTTTCTGACTGCTGTTGCCAGAAAGCGCTTGCGGAAAATCTCGGAGGAACGACTACTGTTCCGCCGGAGTTGAGAGTTGAAAGGGTTGCTCCGATGAGGCCGTGCACGTGGAACAACGGCATCACGATCAGGGATGTATCGTCGGGCGTGAGCGCGTATGTGTTTTTGATGTTTTCGACGGACTTCATCAGGTTCAGGTGTCGGAGCGGGACGCCTTTTGGACGACTGGTGGTGCCAGAAGTGTGGAGGAACAGCGCGATGTCGGAAGCGGCGGGAGCGAGGGCGTCAACCATTGAAGTCAGTTCAACACCGTTGGATGAGAGAGTTACGTGGAGATGACCGCTGGATGAGATGAGATCGGCTTCGA
>VXTA01000119.1 GCA_009837685.1 Chloroflexota bacterium
TGGTAAACCGGTTCGCAAGCTTGAATTGTCACTCGGTCCATCATCTCGATTGCTGAAGGCACCATGCCCGCTCCGATGATGTCTGATACCGACTGCGAAGCATCGTCCAAAGAGCGGAACGCTGCCAACATTGTCAGCACGGCTTCGGGCTTCCGCATCAATCTGACCGCCACCTTAGTAACGATCCCCAACGTTCCTTCCGATCCGATGAACGCGCCTCTCAAGTCATATCCGAACGTATCTCTTGAAGTTCCGCCTAACCAAACCTTCTCTCCATCAGCCAGCACAACCTCGATGCCCAACACATGGTTCGTGGTGACTCCCAAAGCCAGACAGTGCGGACCACCAGCATTCTCCGCGACGTTGCCGCCGATCGTGCAGGCACGTTGCGAAGAAGGATCCGGAGCGTAATACAGACCGTACTGCGCAACCGCTTCGGAAAGTTCGATGTTGACAAGACCGGGTTCCACGATCGCCACGCGATTCTCGACATCGACCTCGATTACCCGGTTTAACCGAGTAACTGGCAACACAACCGAATCGTGCAGCGGAACAGCGCCTCCACTCAATCCAGTGCCCGCACCTCTCGGCACGATATTCGCATCGTGCTCATAGGCTGCCTTCACACACTCCGCCAACTCGTCTGCATTACCCGGCAGCACCACAGCGCCAGGTGGAGATCGATCTATCGAGCCGTCATACTCATAGAGCAGCAAGTCATCTGAACCCCAGATGACGTACTCTTCGCCCACGATTCCCCGCAGGCGTTGTATCAGTATCTCGTTAATCATCAGTTCTGACAGGACGTACCGTTACTATGAGTTCTCATCCATGAACTGCTGTGCGCTATTCAGAAGCAACTCGTGGATCCAGATCGAATCCATGATGTCGCCGCTCATGTAACGCCCTTTGCTGCGGATGTAGTCGGACAATTCATCGGCCGCTTTTACGACATCTGGATGCTCCGGTTCGCCCGGATAACCAATGCCTTGAGCGAAGTCGTTCATACCGATGCCGAAGTAGCGGATTCCATCGACAGCCAAAATGTCGTCTATGTTGTCGATCGATCCCTGATCTTCAAGTAGGGCGCCCACAAGCATGTTGTCGTTCGCGTGCTTGTAGAAGTCTCGTTTATCGCCCCAAGCATCCGGCGTGAACGAGTAGTTGGTCCCGCGGTTCCCGCCAAACGAACGATGGCCGATCGGACCGAAGTAACAAGCATCCACCAGCTTCTCGGCATCCTCTCCGCTTGCGATGTGTGGCCCCATGATCCCCTGAATGCCACGATCCAAGTACTGCAAGATGTGCGACGCTTCAACGTTCTCCACTCTCGCGACCGCAGTCGCACCTGCCGCTTCAACAGCGCGCGTCATCTCCTCCAACTCCGTATATCCGAACGGGCCATGCTCGCCATCCAGCCAGACGTAGTCGAAGTCGAGACGCCCGAGTATCTCGACATCCCACACCGATGGGAACGTCATTTGATACCCCAGAGCCTTGCGACCCTCTTTCATCGCCTTTAAAACGCGGTTTTCACGCACCATCATTTCAGTCATCAATCAACTCCCTTGCGGATTTATCGTCCTCTGTTTAATCTGGCTAACGCCTCATTCCATCTCGCTTTTCAGTTTGACCGCGGTACCGTAAGCGAGGATCTCAGCGAAGCCCTGACCCACCGAAGAGGTGTTGTATCGTGTGCTCACGATTGCATCCGCACCCATCGCCATCGCTTCACCAATCATGTTCTGGGTCGCGTCTTCTCTGGTGTCTCGCAGAAGACTCGAATACTCTGACACCGCACCGCCGGTGATGTTCTTGATGCCGGCCATGAAGTCGTACCCGATGCCACGGGCACGCACGGCGTTTCCGCGTACCATGCCCAACACCTGACCAACTTCCTTGCCTTCCACGTTTTCTGTCGTAACGACGATCATTTCGATTTACCTCTCACGATGCCAGTTCCGATTTCTATTGATTGGTTCAAAGTTAACACTTCAACCGCCTTGGTTTGTCTCGGCGACGCTTGTTGTTAGTATCCTGTTTACTCGGTCAAGACCGCTACTCAATGGTCGACTTCCGCACATCACAAGAACTGGAGAACCATGTACCCGAGCACAATCAGATCGAAACTGGCAACTGGTGGGGCAGTCCTCAGTACCAGCATGTTCTCACGTGAACCACACGTGGCGAACACCATCTACAGCAGCATCAAACCCGACTGGGTATGGATTGACCAAGAGCACAGCCCGTGGGGCACCGAGAGCATCGGGACGATCTGCGTGCAGGGCCGAAACCTCGGCGTTTCACCTGTGATACGCGTTACTTGGAATCACCCTGGCGAAATCAAGAAGGCTTACGACGTGGGCGCAGTTGGCGTAATGGTTCCTCAGGTCGACAACCCAGAAGAGGCTGCAGAAGCCATCAGCTACTCGAAATACCCACCCATGGGCGAGCGCGGCGTCGCTCCGTGGTTCGCGTCGTTGCTCGACATCACGCAAGACGACGTCCTGAAGCACGCCAACGACGAGACTCTGCTCATCATCCAGATGGAGAGCACCGAAGCGTATGAGAAGGTTGACGACACCCTCGCGCTGGAAGGCTTCGAAGTCCTCCTTGTCGGTCCCACCGACCTCTCGTGCACTCTCGGCATCCCCGGACAGATCCACCACGACAAGGTCGAGCAGATCATGTCCGACGTCGCCCAACGCGTCAAAGGCACCGGCAAGTTCCTCGCCACGACCTTCCAAGACCCCGAAGTCGCCCGCCGCTGGATCGCAGAAGGCTACACGATGATGAACATCTCGAGCCCACTGGCTCTAGGCTGCGGCCCCATGGCAAACCTCTTCGCCGAACTCCGCGAACAGTTCCCCTGCGAATAAGCGGTTGGCTGCCAATTCCTTTGAAACCACGCGCCTGCGCGTTAATATAACGCGCTATGGAACCTCGCTCACCAGAATATCTTCGAAATCTAGTTCGCGAGTTGTGCGCGTTGCCTTCTGAGACTGAATGGGTTGAGTTCAAGGAGAACAACGCCGATCCCGCATCAATTGGGAAAAACATCTCGGCCCTGTCCAACGGTGCCGCCTTACACGACAGGCCATCTGGGTATCTCGTATGGGGGATTGACGATGATCCGCACCAAATTGTGGGCACCAACTTTTCGCTTGAACCCGACGGGATAGGGCCCCAAGAACCCAGGATACGAGCCAGCGTCAGCGATAACTGCGATTTTCAGTTCCATAACGTCGACGTCGATAATCAACAGGTCGTCGTTTTAGAAATAAACCCGGCGCGGCAATACCCCGTCAGATTCAATCGAGAACCTTTCATCCGGGTCGGTTCCGCGACCAAACGCTTGCGTGACGTCGCCCAGATTGAAGTTCGGCTTTGGCGCATTCTCAACCAAAGCAGTTTCGAAGACAACATCGCGGACGCGAACGTGACGGGTGACAGGGTGTTGCAACTTCTTGACTGCCCTAGCTACTTCAAATTACTCAGGTTGCCTTTGCCCGACGGAAACCAAAACATTCTCGAAACGCTGCGCTCCGAGGGCCTCATCCGGCGTTCCGATGCCGGCGGATGGGACATAACAAATCTTGCTGCTTTGCTGTTGGCGCACGACCTGCGCGAATTTCGCAGGCTCGCGCGTAAACGAGTGCGAGTGATTGGATACGACGGTTCTGGGCGATTCGACCCGGCCAGAGAACGGCAATTCGATCTCGGATACGCATCAACTTTCCAACAGGTCATCGAACATATCATGGCTCTTGTGCCATCAAACGAGATCATCGAACAAGCTCTCAACGTGGCATTGCCGATGTGACCAGAAATCGCAGTTAGGGAACTTGTAGCGAACGATTTTATCGCCCTA
>VXTA01000248.1 GCA_009837685.1 Chloroflexota bacterium
GTTTCCGGACATGATGGTGCCACGGGGCAAGCTGGTCGGAGGTTCGAGTTCGGTAAACGCGCAGATCTTCTTACGGGGAATGCCGGAGGACTATGACGACTGGGCTTCGTGGGGCAACGACGAGTGGTCGTTCCAGAAGTTGATGCCTTATTTCCGGCGTATTGAGACGGATGCCGACTTCTCAGATGACTACCACGGGACTGATGGTCCGATAGTGGCTCGGCGTTTCAAGCGTGACGAGTGGAATCCGGACCAAGAGGCGTTCGTTGAGGCGTGTCAGATGCTCGGTCATCCCTACTATGAGGATGCGAACAACCCGGACACGACGGGCGTGGGACCGCCGCCGTTCAACAATCCGAACGGGGTGCGTTGGAGCACTAACATCGGGTATTTGTCGCAGTCGAGACATCGATTGAACTTGACGTTGCGAGGCGACTGCCATGTCCACAAATTGCTTTTTGACGGCACTACGGCGATCGGAGCGAAGGTGGAATCGGGTGGGGAGTTGTTCGATGTGTATGCCGATCAGGTGGTTTTGTCGGCGGGCGCGATCTGTTCGCCGCAGATTTTGATGCTGTCGGGGGTCGGGCCAGCAGACCACATCAACGAGATGGGAATTCCGCTGATGCTCGACTCGCCGGGAGTTGGACAGAATTTACGCGACCACCCGCAGGTCTCGACGATTTTCCGCACGTATGAACATTTCCGTCAAGACCCGCTCGCGTCGAAGATCCAGATCAATCTGAAGTTCACGTGCAAGGGCTCGAAGTGGCGGAACGACATGTTCATACACCCCCTGTCTTGCACAACGCAGGAAGGCGTTTACCTCATATCGAACACGCAGCCGATCGGGATATCGATGATCTCGGCGCTGTATCTGGCGGAGGCTGCTGGGGAGATCAAGCTGCAATCGACGGACCCGCATGTCCAGCCTTATCTGGATTACAACCTTCTAGGCACTGATTTCGACAAGGAGCGAATGAGGGAAGCGGTGAGGAAATGCATCGAAATCGGGGAGCAGTCGCCGTACGACAACATCATCGAAAAGCTGGTGGCTCCAACGCCGGAGGAGGCGTCTGACGACGAGCTGTTGAACCTCTACATGATGAAGTGCGTAGGCACCAGCCACCATGTCTCGGGTACCTGCAAGATGGGACCCGACAGCGATGAGATGGCGGTGTTGGATCAGTACGGCAACGTCAAGGGGTTGCAAAACCTGAAAGTGGCGGATGCGTCGAACATGCCCGATTGCATCCGAGCGAACACCAACGTCACGTCGATGGTCATCGGCGAACGCGTCGCCGACTTCATCTTGGAAGGCAGGTAGTTACTGGACGAAGCGACGCCCCCTTTGTCCTTCGTACATTTCCCCCGTGAACGGGGGAAACCCTAAAGTTGCGGCGGGGTTACTTGCTGGCGGTCTCCTCGCCGTCGTCGTCCATGCTGAGCGACTCCATGAACTCGCTGAACGCGCTCAATTTCTCGCGCTGCTCAGGCGTCACCGGGGTGGTCGCTTCTTCATATTCGCGTTCACGATTGCTTCGACGCGCCGCTTCTTCTGCCGAACGGCGGCCCTGCAGGTCGTTGTCAACCTGCTCCATGACTTCCTCAGCCATGTAGATCGGGACGCGGGCTCGGACTGCCAAGGCTATCGAATCGGATGGACGGGCGTCCAGCACGATCACATCTTCGCCCACGCGTACGCTTACGTCGGCGAAGAAGGTTGATTTGTTCAGTCCGCGAATGTAGACGTACTGCACAGTGCCGCCGAGTTCGGTGATGGCGTTGAGCAGAAGGTCGTGGGTCATCGGTCGTGTCGCTGGCGGATCATTTGAAACCGCGGCGATTGCCGAAGCTTCGTTGCTGCCGATGATGATCGGGCAAACGCGCCGATCCTCGTGATCCTTGGGTCGAAGAATCAAACACCGCTCACTAGACCCGTCACGCCCCATCGTGATCTGGTGAATTTCCACCTCAAGCATGACGGACATCTCCCTTGACTTGGCAGCGGTTGACAATTTTGATGCCCATTCGACCTGCGCGCGTGCGACACGCCGTCTAGCGGAACATCCAATTACATACTGTACTACGAAATTCCAAAAGCAAATCCGGTGGCACGGTCTACTTAACGACCTTGGATTGGCTTCTGACGGGTGTTCGACTCTTCATTCTGCGTTGGATGATCGGGCGTTCAAGCATGACTCGTCGCCCACATCCTGAGCACAGCAGGCCGATATCCGCTCCGATTCGATAGACCTTCCACTCGCTAGAGCCGCAAGGATGTGGTTTTCGCAAAACAACCGTATCCCCGACCTCGAATGGGACTACCTCACGGTCCTTTGGGCGGTCTTTGCGAGTGTCGGGTGGCACAGAGGGCCTTACCTGCCTGCCGCAATTTCAGCGCGGAGATCCTCGACAGCGCGGCGGGCGGCAGCGTCGAAGTCAGAGTTGGATTGCGACGCGTAGATGATGCCACGCGAGGAACTGATAAGGATGTTTTCTCCGCCGAGTCTGGCAGACTCGGTTGCGTCTCCGCCTTGTGCTCCCACTCCTGGGATCAGGAACGGTGTGTCTTGGTGCACAGCTCGCAACGATGCCAGCTCTTGCGGGTAGGTGGCTCCGACTACCAAACCGACGTTACCGCCGTCTGAGAGTCCAATAGTTTGGCGCGCTACTCGTTCAAATACCGTTTCACCGCTCGGTTCATCAACGACATCTTGAACCTCGATTGAACTGGGATTGGACGTGCGGCAAACCACGAACACGCCCTTGCCGGGATATTCCAAGAAGGGGGTAACCGAGTCGGAACCTTGGTATGCATACACTGTGCATGCGTCCACATCCCATGTTTCGAACATTGCCCTCGCGTACGCCTCAGCTGTGCTTCCTATGTCGCCGCGTTTAGCATCCGCCAGCACGAACGCCCCCGGAGCGAAGTCGCGAATGTATCCGATCGTCTTTTCCAGCGCTTCGAGACCGGGTAATCCCAACGCCTCATAGAATGCGAACTGGGGTTTGTAAGCAGCGACCAAGTCATGAGTGGCATCGATTATGGCTCGATTGAACTCGAAAACATCGTCGATTGGCATCTTAGATGGGTCGGGGTCCAATCCGACGCAAACACAACTGCCGGAGCGCCTTTGCGCTTCGACGATCTTTTCACGCATAGTAATGGTCATCACTGTTGTCACGTCGTATCCTCGTAGGTTCAATGAGCACGTCGCCTGAGATTATTTATAACTTCAGCCACACGAGGTCTGATCCGCGAGTTGGCAAACCCGCGGAACCTACTCGACAAGATATCGAGTGGCTCTTCACCGTTCTCTATGACACGTACGGGCCTCGCAATTGGTGGCCGACGGTGCATGGCGGTGCGTTCGAACTCGTAATCGGCGCGATTCTGGTGCAGAACATCTCGTGGTCGAACGTCGAACGCGCGCTAATCAATCTGCGTGAGGCTGATGTGTGGTCGTTCGATGCGGTCTTGAATACATCGGACGAGGAGATGCACGTGTTGATCCGCCCTTCGGGGTATTACATAACTAAGACGCGGAAGTTGAAAGAGTTCGCAAGGTTCATCTTGGACAATCACGGGGGCGATCTGGGCGGGCTGTTCGCGTTGCCGATTGGTGAGATGCGTGAACAGTTGCTCTCAGTTTGGGGTATTGGCGAGGAGACGGCGGACGACATCATTCTGTATGGGGCGAAGAAGCCGTCGTTCGTGATCGATGCTTACACGAAACGCCTCATCGATAGGATGGGTTGGGAAATTGAGGGGAAGAGTTACTCGGCGTACCAGCAACTCTTTCACGATTTCCTTCCTCACGACGCCCAGCTATTCAACGAGTATCACGCCTTGATCGACTATCA
>VXTA01000166.1:0-2228 GCA_009837685.1 Chloroflexota bacterium
ATCAATTGGGCGTACAACCCGTCGGAAGCGCCGTTCGCCAGCCGCAATAGGGCGCGATCGACCCCGATGTCCAATCGCTCGAGCGCCTGAAGCGTCCTTTGAATTGCACTCAACGTCGATTCGTTGTTGGCATGTTCGGTAAGTGGACCCGGTGTTTCAAGCGCCGACGTGGCGTTGTAGACCAGTTCGGACGCGACGAGTCGCGTCATCGATGGTTTGTCAGGCTTGCTTGGGGTGGCGTCGAAAAGACGGTCTGCCAATTCTTCGATCCGCATGAACTCGACGTTGAAGAATCCGCCGCCTCGGACCTTGCATATTTCATCGGTCACAACCCGCCTCAAAAAGAAAGCCGAGAAGTAGGAAGGAACCAACACGACTATTCGCGAAAGCGGATGGTCTCGACGTATTCCCAAAATCTGATCGGCGATCCGCTTTACCAACGGCGCACCGTTCTGGATCTCGTAGATTCGCGCGTGGTTTAAAGTCTTTTCGGGCATAGAAATTGAATGGCGCCCCCGGTGAGAATCGAACTCACGCACCTGGCTTCGGAGACCAGTGCTCTATCCACTGAGCTACGGGGGCGCGGTTGTGCGGGTAAATGATAAACGGCACACCCCCAATTATCGATTGACGTGTCTAGTGCGCGTTTGCCGGGGCATGTCCTTGACGACGCGGTTGCCTCGGCCCGAATGCTTTGACGAGGAAGATCGGGGCGATGATAGTGGTGACAACGGTCATTACGATTGCGACGGTAAAAATGTCACGACCGATAATGCCGCTCGCTCTACCGATTTCGGCTACGATGAGGGCTACTTCGCCCCGCGGCAACATGCCCAGTCCGATTCGCCAAGAGCGTTGTTTACCGTACCCAACCGCCATAACAGGGAGTCCTGCACCTGCGACTTTTGTAACTATGGCTATTACAGTGACGGCGAACGCAAATACCGCGAGCTGGCCCAGATTGTCGGATTCCCAGATGGCGGTCAAATCGACTTGCATGCCGATGATGCAGAAAAAGACCGGGATCAATACGCTTCCGCCATTGCGTATGGCGAATATGGTGTACTCCTTCAAAAGCGTTGCCGACAGCGCTAGACCCATCGAGAACGCCCCAATGATCATGGCGAGTCCGAAGTAGATTTCAGCGACGCTTGCAGCGATAAAGCCCAAAGTGATGGCTAGAACCAGTGTTGAACCGTCGGACTTGAACCACATCGTCATCCTTGAGATGCGATTGGCCAATATGCTACCGATGAGGGTCAATCCCAGCCAGAATCCGATCGCTTTCACGATCAGCAGTGCTACAGAACCGCCGGAAACGGAGCCTTCGGCATCGATTCCAACGACTATGGCGACAAGCACGATACCCAATACGTCGTCAACAACTGCGGCTGCTAAGATGATGACGCCTTCTATGGAATCGAGGCGGCTAATGTCGGTGAGTACGCGGGCTGTGATGCCAACCGAAGTGGCGGTAAGGATGGCTCCGACAAATAGCGCCGGTATGGCCTCCTCAATCGAGTTGAAGTTGGCGTAGCCGAACCACCATGTGACTAGCGCGCCGAGGCCGAAGGGAAATATGATGCCGCCAAGAGCGACTGCGGTTGCGGGGCGGATGAATCTCAAAAAACGCTTACGGTCAGTTTCGAGTCCAGCTTCGAAAAGTAGGAGTACGGCACCAAGTTGACCGACGAAGTAGAGGGCGAATGGGATTGCCGGTTCCGGGACTTCAGGCAGATGCCCGGAGGCGTCTGTCGCCAACTTACCCACTTCGTGGAACATTGGTCCGGCGAGATCGAAGAAGCGGATACCTCCTAGCGCGTGAGGGCCGATGATGATGCCTGTACACAACTCGCCAATGAGGGCGGGTATCTTCAGATAGCGTTCCGCAATCTCGCCGCCCACCTTGGCGGCGACTAGGATCACCGAGAGCATGACGATCAGCTCAGCGGAAAGGTAGAGTAAAGATTCTCCGTGCAATTTTCGGGAAGTAAGCTTATGGCTTAGCTAGGGAATAGAGCTGGCTCAGGGCTGCTCAAAACAGAGTGAGACCAGTTGGTTCTTGCCAGCAAAGATTCTACAATCGCGCCGCGTTCAATTTTCGATTGAATCTTTCAACACGGTTGCAGGCTGGATGAAATTTGCTTCCTCGTCGACTCGTCCCAAACCAATGAAAGTGCCGTTGTTCCCGTATACGCGAATCCGGACTTGATTACTTTCCCAATTTG
>VXTA01000166.1:2238-3862 GCA_009837685.1 Chloroflexota bacterium
CGCCTGAGCACATGATCCGGTTTCAGCAAATGACGCGTCCACGAATCATCGGCCGCGCAAGCGATCAGTGTGTCGAGAGATAGAGATTCAGCGATGTCAAAATCACCAGCCCTTGTGCGCCGGAGCGATGTCATGTGAGCACCACAACTAACCCGTTGCCCGACATCGTTGGCAAGGCTGCGAGCATAGAATCCGCTACCGCAGTCGATCTTCAAGCTGAAATGTGGCGGATCCCATGCCGTTAACTCCAGTTTGTGGACTTCCACTTTCCGTGGTTCCAGTGCAACAGTTTTCCCTTTTCTGGCTAACTTGTATAAGGGTTGTCCATCCTTTTTGATGGCGCTATATATCGGGGGGACTTGGTCGATTTCACCTCGAAATTCCAGCATTACCGATACCAGATCTGTCGATTTCACCGTTGAATAATCTTGCCTGTGAGTCTCAGCCCCTTCGGAGTCGTAAGTATCCGTTGATACCCCGAGCATCGCAGACATCAGATATGACTTGCTGCCGGTCAAGACGAATTCGGAAAGTCGCGTGGCCCCGCCGATGCAGATCGGAAGAACACCGGTAGCCATAGGATCTAACGTGCCACCGTGCCCAATCTTTAGTCCGCGTTGCCGTAGCCGGAACGCTGAACGGAGCTTGGCAACAACGTCGGAAGATGTCCATCCGGACGGTTTGTCAACGTTGAGAAACCCAGAAATCGAGTGTGTAGTCCCCTGCTTCATCAGTTTCAGGGTACGAAGCGGTTTGCTAACGGCTATCGGTAAGGTTGGCGATGTAATCGATCATGTTCTGACCATCCTCAAGAGAAGAATCGAGAATGAACGCGATCTTCGGCGTGCGCCGCATCTTGGCGCGAACACTCAACTCGTGGCGGATGAAACCGACACGCTCTCTCAAGTAATCAACGGCCGGCTCGACCTTACCAGTTTTTGTGTAGACGCTTACCGCGACGCAGGCTTGAGTCAATCCAGAATCGCACGTTACATCCATCACTGAGATTAACCCGGGAGGGTTCAACTCTTCGTCGATAATCTGACCGATGATCCGTTGCAAATTCTTCTCGACGCGTTGAATTCTCCTAGCCATCATGGAATCCGCGATTAGGTTTCGCCAGATTAATGAGCTGCGACGGCTCGCAACTCGTAGCAGGTTATGATGTCACCTTCTTCGTAGTCGTGGAAACCGTCTAGCACGATACCACCCTCGTAGTTGGTGGCAATTTCTCTGACGTTATCGTCGAAATGTCGCATCGAGGACACAGCACCTTCAAACAGTTCCTCACCGCGTCTCGATACGATCATCCGGGCGTTACGACGCATGAGACCCGACGTAACGCGAACACCAGCGATACGTTCCCGTCTGCCATGCGGGAAGATCTGCAACACGGTGGCTCGACCGAGAGTGACTTCTTCCTGTTCCGGTTCGGTAAGTTGCCTGGCAGCTTGTTTGACATCATCGATCATCGTGTAGATGATGTCGTAGGTCTTAATCGGGACCCCTTACTGGTTTGCCAAACGCGATGCTGCGGGTTCAACCGAAGTTTCAAAGCCGACGATCATCGCGTCTGAGGCGGAAGCGAGCATTACGTCGGATTCTGAAACCGGCCCCGTGGCAG
>VXTA01000241.1 GCA_009837685.1 Chloroflexota bacterium
CTTCTCCCTGAAGCCGCGTCGCTTCATCTTGCCTCGTCGACGATAGGTGCTAACTGAAACGACCCTCACATCGAACGCCCACTCTACTGCGCGCGCGATGTCGTACTTTGTCGCTTTCGTGTCAACGTCGAACACGTAACGGTTCTCCTCGTTGAGCAGCGTCGACTTTTCCGTAATTACCGGTCGTTGGAGAGTCCTAGCGATCTTCATCACACCGCCTCCACCGGCACTTTGGCATCGTCCCAAAGACTATCGATGCGCTCTACCGCACTACGCGTGGTTACGATGTTTCGCGCCGCCGCCGCACTCGTTGCGTTAAGACCATCGGCATACATAACATCGACGCGCTCAGCGCCGCGGGCTGAGAGAACCACGTCAGGATCGTTGTCTTCAACAACCAATAGCGTCGTGCCTCTCAGTGCCAGTGCATCAATCAGGTTGACAACGTCTTTCGTCCTTGGTGCGTCCAAATCAAATTCTTCTAGCACTGTCAACCGATCCTCACGGACCTTGTCGCTCAGCGCAATTCTCAACGCTTGTTGACGCATCTTTTTCGGGATCCGCTGTCTGTAGCTCCGCGCGTGGGGCCCGAATATGACGCCACCACCAACTAACGTTGGAGATTTGCGGCTACCCAAGCGAGCGCGACCGCTGTGCTTCTGAGCGCGCAGTTTGCGTGTGGAATAGGAAACTTGTCCGCGTGTCTTCGTTTCGTGGGTTCCTTGTCGCCTATTGGCGAGTTGGGCAACCACGACCTGCTGCAACAGAGCGTCGTTCGACGGAGCAGACCAAACGCGGTCGCTGACATTGACGCTTCCAACAACGTCGCCTTGTCTGTTCTTGACTGATAGTTCCATCGCCAGTTCTGCCTCAAGCCTGCTTTTCGATGCGTACCAGACTGTTGCGAGCTCCCGGAACTGCACCCCTGACCAATATGTAATTCTCACCAGCGTCCACCCCAGCCACTTCCAATCCGCGCGTGGTCACAGTGCGGTCGCCCATGTGCCCAGCCATGCGTGTGCCGGGCCATACACGTCCTGGGAAGGTTCCTGCACCTACAGAGCCAGGGGCTCGATGCCGATCTGATTGACCGTGAGTCTTTGGCCCACCTGCGAAACCGTGCCTCTTGACTCCTCCTTGGAAACCTTTACCTTTCGAAGTTCCTGTCACCTTGATGGCATCGCCCTCGGAGAACACATTGGCCCGAATTTCCTGGCCAACTTCGTATTCGCCGAGATCCGAGACCTTAAACTCCTGCACGTGTCGGTAGCTGCCATTCGCCCGTTCGAAATGCCCGCGCATTGGCATGTTGACCTTTTTAGCCCGCAGGAATCCGACCTGCACAGCCTGATAGCCATCACGTTGCTCAGTTTTAACCTGCGTAACGATGCATGGACCAACCTCGACCATCGTCACTGCGCTGGCGTGACCCTCGTCGTCATAGACGGTCGTCATGCCGATCTTGCGACCGAGCAATCCGGGCATGGTCTGGGGCGCTTCCGGAAAGGCGGTATCGTCCGCGAGTGCCGACTCTCCGTCAACTATTTCTTGTTCTTGCGTCGTCATCTCTAGCCGTTCAGATCAAAAAGCCGAGCGCCCTGTTTGGGTCGCTGCGGCTCTATTGAATTACCTTTACGCTAACCTCCACGCCATTCGGGACATTCAATCGTTGGAGCACGTCCATCGTCTTGGAACTTGGTTCTACGATGTCGACTAGTCGCTTGTGGAGCCAGAGTTCGAAATGTTCCCGTGAATCTTTGGTAATGTGCGGCGATCGGATCACCGTGAAACGACGGCGGCGAGTAGGCATCGGCACCGGACCTGAAATCTGCGCGCCGGTTCGGGTCGCAGCGTCTAGGATCTGCTCGGTGGCCTGCTCCAACAACGGGGCATCATAGCCCCGCAGCATGATTCGCATCTTGCCTGTCGCCATAGTAATTTTGCCTATCTCCCCAAAGATTCCAAAACATGCTTCGGCATTACACCGTAATGATCCAACTCCATGTTGAAATCGCCGAAACCCGACGTCAGCGAACGGAGATCCGTAGAGTAGTTGAATGTCTCGGACAGCGGAACGTACGCCATGACGCTTCCAATACCCGCTTGCCCAGGTTTGGGCTCCACGGTCTCCATCGATTGGATCTTGGCGCGGCGCGAGTTCAAATCTCCGATGACGGTTCCTAGCATTTCGGCTGGCATTACGACTTCTTGCCGCATAATCGGTTCAAGAAGCTGCGGCGAGGCTTTGTGCATCGCGGCCTTGAATGCCAACGAACCGGCGATCTGGAATGCGAGTTCGGAAGAGTCGGTATCGTGTTGGGCACCGTCCGTGAGAACCGCTTTGACATCGACTACCGGATATCCAGCAACTACACCCGAAGCGGCGGCTTCTCGGAAACCCTTTTCGATTGCGGAGTACCACTCGGTGCTGAGCGTGGCACCGGTGATCTCACTCTCAAATTCGAGACCAGAACCACGCGGCAACGGTTCGATTCGCAGTGAACAAACACCGTATTGACCGCGCCCTCCAGTCTGACGAACAAAACGGCCTTCCGCCTCGGCGATCGATCCGATCGTTTCGCGATACGCCACTCTTGGGCGGCCCCGGTTGCAGGAAACACCATACTCCAGCTTCATGCGGTCAAGGATTATCTCGAGATGCAACTCACCCATGCCTGCAAGCAGGAGTTGGCCGCTCTCGTCATCAGTGGAGAGAATCAACGTCGGATCTTCGTCGACCAACTTCATCAGCGTTGCTGTCAACTTGTTCTTGTCGTTGCGGCTTTCAGGTTCTATCGAGATCGAAAGCACTGGCTCGGGGAAATCGATCTGCGCCATCGCCACGGGCGCGTTGACGGCACACAACGTGTGACCAGTCTTGGTAGATTTCAGGCCGATCGCGGCCACGATTTCGCCGGCTCCTGCCTCGTCGACAGGTTCACGAACATCAGCGCGCATTCGCAGTAGACGACCGATGCGCTCGCGACCGCGAGTTGACGGGTTATAGACCGACATTCCCCGTTTCAGGATGCCAGAGTAGACACGTAAGAAAATCAGACGTCCTGCGTGTTCGTCAGATATGACCTTGAACGCTAGTGCACTGAGCGGTTCGTTGTTGTTTGGGTGGCGCTCGATCTGCTTATCAGGATGCAGCGGTTCGAATCCGACGGCCGGCGGCAAATCCATCGGCGACGGTAGGTAGTCCAACACCGCGTCTAAGAGTTGATGCGTTCCGCGGTGTCGAAGCGCAGCTCCTGCTAGAACCGGGAAGATATCCAATTCGATCGTCGCCTTCCGGATCGATGCCTTGAGCATCTCCGCGGGCACTTCTTCGCCCATCAAGTAGAGCTCGGCGAGATCGTCGTCGAATTCGGCAACTTTCGCCACGAGTTCTTCACGGGCGGCGTTGGCTTGTTCAAGGAAGTCAGCGGGGACATCGGCCTCGCGAGGTTCGAGCCGTCCGCTTCTGTCGACCTCTGCAGATGGATCGGTCCACTCGTAATAGTAGGCCCGCATCTCAACCAGGTCGATCACGCCTTGGAAATCGGCCTCTTGCCCGATCGGTATCTGTATCGGAACTGCGTTCGCGTATAGGCGGTTCGTCAGGGTCGACACCGCGTATTCGAAATTCGCACCGATGCGGTCCATCTTGTTGACGAACACGATCCTTGGGACGTGGTGCTTGTCAGCTTGTCGCCAAACGGTCAACGACTGAGCTTGGACGCCAGCAACAGAGTCGAGCACGACGGTCACACCATCCAATACTCGAAGGCTACGCTCTACCTCGGCCGTGAAATCGACGTGCCCAGGGGTGTCAATGATGTTTATCTGATGGTCACGCCATAAGACGTTCTGGGC
>VXTA01000178.1:0-2386 GCA_009837685.1 Chloroflexota bacterium
GCCATTACTTAGATCCTTGCCGTTTGGCTATCAGCGTTTTCACGAATCAAGTAGAGTGCCTACATGAAGTGAAGATTGTGTCAGCAATCATAGGTTACTTTCTCGGATTATTGTCTCCGGATCGTTGACGAACGAATCCAAGAGCGTTTGACAAGCCCCGATACCTTCTGGCGGCAGGGCATAACCGTCTTTGATTTCCGGGATTTTGTCGACTACATCCATGTACCAGGTGGAGTTGAAGGCCCGCACCGTCTCCTGTATCAGCGCGTTTGGCGCATTCAGCGAAAGGTGCACTGACAACATGAATGTGACCGGACCTACGCAATCATGTGGCGCGATCGGCATGTGATACGCCTCGGCCATCCCGGCGATGCGTTTCGCTTCGGAGATGCCACCGACCCAGGAGATGTCAAACATGCAGATCGTCATCGCCTGCTTCTCGAACATATCGCGGAAGGCCCATCGTGTGGTGACGGTTTCGGACGCGGTCACCGCTATGTCGGTTGAACGACGGAACTGTACCAGCGTGTCGATATTGTCCATCGGCACCGGGTCTTCAAACCAGAACGGGGCGTAAGGTTCGACGTACTTGGCGATACGCACCGCAGAGGGCAGGTTGTACAACGAATGCATCTCGAGCATGATGTCGATTTTGTTTCCTACCTTTTCGCGAATGAGTCGGAAAGGCTCAGTGCACAACTCGAGGTCTGAACCTGAGATGTATTGACCGTTGGATTTGTCTGCAACTTGGTCGTAAGGCCAGATCTTCATCGCCGTATAGCCTTCAGAAAGCAGGTCGTCGGCGAGCGCGCCGGCGTCAGTCAGAAATGCCTGCTGGTCTTCGTATCGATACTCTGGACGGTAGTCTAGGTCGCCCGAATCCAAATTTCCTGCACGATTTACGCCGTAGGAGTAACCGGCGCACGTGTTGTAGACGCGTATCGACGGGCGACTGAGGCCGCCCAATGCTTCGTAGAGCGGTACTCCAGCGCGTTGGGCGTAAAGGTCCCACAGCGCCATGTCGATAGCAGACAATCCACTCATGTCCGACGCGCGTGCCAAAACCCTTCCGCCATGACCATTCAGCTTGTTCCAATGCCAATCGAGTTGGGTTGCATCTTTGCCGAGCAGGTAGCCCGCGCCATCTTCGTGCACCCAGGCTTCAACCGTTTCGGGACCGAACGCCGTCTCACCTAACCCGACCCGGTCATCATCGGTGTAGACGCGAACCCAGCTAATGTGTGGTGCTGTAGGGTTTCGGAGCGTCTCGATGCGGGTAACGATCGGCGGTTTCTTTGACATATGACGACTTCGCTAACGTTCGCACGGCAACATTCAATTTACCACGCGGAAATGAGGTTAAGAAGACGATTGGTTGTCCGCGCGACTTCGGATTAGACAATGAGTTGACGGAGAGATTTTAGAAATCCCGATGACCCTAGTCCAAATCGCTACGCTGTCCTTCATGCAAGGCTTCACCGAACTGCTACCCATAAGCAGCAGCGGATACATGATCATTGCGTCGTGGGTCCTCGGTTGGGACCCGCCGTCAGCAGTATTCGATGCAACGGTCCACTTGGGATCATTGCTCGCCCTAGCACTATTTTTCAGGCGCGACTGGATGCTGATCCTGCGAACGCTCAGGCGAGGTCGAACCATCCCGCTTGGGGGTGACGACGACTTGATGTCGATGCAGACGCTCGAACGGCACCGACGCATAGGAGATATGCGGCGGCGGTTGTCGATTCGGATGTCCATGCCGTCGAAAAACCTCTTGAAAGCCGCAGGCTTGGGTTCGCTGCCAGCCATCGCCATCGGAGCAGCCGCCTATCAGGCGATCACATCCGATGCATTTCGCGCTCCCGAAGTCGCGGCTGGCATGTTCATCGTAACGGGCGGTGCCTTACTACTCGGACATCACTTCACCAACCTGCGACTAACTGGCAAAGACCGCCGTACTCGATCGAAAGTCATCGACTACACCGACGCATTGATCATCGGATTTGCTCAGGCCGCGGCATTGATACCCGGCATCTCGAGATCGGCAGTAACCATCACCGCAGGATTGACGCGCGGCATGCCCCTAGTGGTGGCAGTACGCTTCTCGTATCTGCTCTCGGTGCCAGTAATTGCGATCGCGTCTATCGTTTCATTCATCCAAGTGCTCGCATCCTCCTCCGAATCGCTGCCCGATTGGGATGAACTAGGCATCGGATTCGCCATCTCATTCGTGGCATCCTACATCGCCATCAACCTCTTCATGTGGCTCATACGCCGCATGGGAACGCTGACGCTATGGCCTTTTGCTGTCTTCACCGCGGCGACAGGCGCGATTGTGCTGGCAGTGGTGTATGGGGGATAAGTAAACGCGACGGCATCTTTCAAA
>VXTA01000178.1:2396-3845 GCA_009837685.1 Chloroflexota bacterium
CCACCGTATCGGACTTAACATGACGGAATGCCTAGATTCGCTGATCACGATCTTCGACTGAGTTGTTGCATACGAAAATAAGAACGCTGAGATGACCCTTAAACGAATGGTGTTACTCGCGAAATCTTGGCGCCCGCGCGGGATGTGCATCGCTGGTCGAGAAATTATGGACGGACAGATCGGAGGTTGGGTGCGCCCAGTTGATGTGAACAACGACTATGCGGTGCGTCCGTCAGTTGTGAACTACGAGCATCCTGACGAGTTGCAATTGCTCGACATCATTGAGTTGGATCTGGGAGGTCACATTCCATGTGATCACCAACAAGAGAACTGGTCGATCCGTCGAAATCGCCGAATCAGGCGGGTTCACAAATTCAAGCGTGACGAGTTAGAAGCGGTTCGCGATGGCGATAGCGATCTGTGGCGAAACGGTTCCAGTTCAAGTATCGGACGCAACAACCGTGTTCGTTACGCGTTCGCGAAACAGTATCGAGACTCGTTGCGCTTGATACACGTCGAGCGTTTGAGATTGACTGTGTATCAAGACGAACATCGGGACGAAAAACGCCTAAAAGGAACTTTCGACCACAGAGGCGAAACCTACACGATGCAAGTCAAAGATGTCGAATTTGAAAATGAGTGTAAGGAACGGGATTTAGGTACTTACTTGGCGCAAGATCGCTATCTGACGATCAGTCTTGCTGGCGAATTCAACGACTACTGTTACAAGCTAATCGCAGGCATCATGTAAAACAAAATTACGGATTATGAACGGCTCAACTCAAAGCGTGATCTATACCATCGGTCACTCTAATCACACAGAACAAACGTTCTTGGATTTGCTTGTACGGCACGATATCTCCGCCGTCGTCGACGTTCGTTCGATTCCCTACAGCCGGTACACACCTCAGTTCAATCGGACAGTGGTCAATGAACGATTGAACGAGAAGGATATTGATTATCACTTCATGGGCCAGTGGCTTGGCGGACGTTCAGACGACCCCAGCGACTACGATCCTGACGGTCGAGTTCAGTATGACCTGCTTTCCAAATCGGAAAGGTTCCAAGAAGCACTGGAAAGTGTAGTTCGCGGTTCAATTGAACACAGAGTAGCACTCATGTGCAGCGAAGGCCGACCGGAGGATTGTCATCGTAGCCTTTTGTTGGCTGAAGAGTTGCGCAACTGGCATCATCCTGTTGACGTGATTCATATCTTGCCGGATGGTTCAACTCAGACTCATGAAGAGTTGAGGAAACGGGTCGCGAGGCACGATGAAACTGCTCAACAGCCGGATATGTTCTTGTCTGACGAAGAAGCGATATCGGTAGCTATCGAAGAACAGATTGGTCGAATCGCATTCAAACAGAAGAGATTTGCGTTGGTGCAAGACAACTTTTTGCACGATGCCGTTGATTTCGATCCGGGAGCAGAGCATTGAGGGTCTTCAC
>VXTA01000060.1 GCA_009837685.1 Chloroflexota bacterium
GGAGCGTTCGTGTGCGGAGAGACCCGCTATTCGCATCGGCAGTTCGACGTTTTCGGCGGACGAGAGATAGGGGAAGAGGTTGCGCGATGTCTCTTGCCATATAAATCCAACTTCGTGGCGACGGTAGTCGACGACTTCTTTGCTGGTCATATGCAACAGGTCGAAATCGCCTACGCGGGCGGTGCCGGCGGATGGGGAGTCGTAACCAGCGAGGATGTTCAGCAACGTAGATTTGCCGGAGCCGGATGCTCCGACGATTGCGATGATTTCGCCTTCGTAGACGGTGAGTTCGAGTCCTCGGAGGGCGACTACCTCCAAATCAGCGGCTTTGTAGATTTTGTAGAGGCCGCTGCAAACTATGTATTCAGGAACGCTCGCTTCCAAGTTCTGTATCTCCAAGGTCTGTGTATGTATAGAGCGGACGTGGTGATGTTGACTACGCATCTCCCATACGCATGACTCGGTGTATGGCCATACGGTAGACGGAAATGAGACTGATTGCGATGACCACTGCAAACACGACAGCGAGTAGTCCGAAGGTTGTCGCGAACCCAGTCCAGTATATTTCAAGGGTCATCGGTGGGACTACGTTGGCGTCTTGGCCGGATCGGGCTAGATACGGGATGATGGTATCGCCTAAGCGGGTTCCCATGAAGATGCCAATGGCTACTGCGACGCCGATGACGATGAGTTGTTCAAGCAGGATCAGCATCAGGAGTTGACGCATCGAGAGGCCGATTGTGCGTAGGAGTCCGAACTCGGTGAGACGGCGGCGGAACGCGACTCGGGTGTGTACTACGAATCCGATTGCACTGACGATCAGCACGGTAACGAATGCGACGCCCAGCAATGCTCTCCAACCTTCTGAGACGAGAGGGTCTACGCTGACCCCGGCGAGTAGTGACAATCGGTCGCTGACTGGACCCGATCTGAGCCTAAGCAGTTCCAAATTTCGCTCGACCGACGATGTAGCGGAGTATCGCAATCGCGAACCTTCGGCTTCGTCTTTCATGATCTCCAACTGCTCAATGGAGGGTGTACCGGCCTCGGTTTTGATCCATACCTCGTTTGGGATGCGTTCGCCAGTGTTACGGCGGGCATTGACGAGATTGTGGGCAGCATCGATATCCATAATGACGAAGCTGCTTTCCTCGGGATTGAGCGTCGGGAAGTAGTCGATTGTCCCTACCAGATCGATGGATGTTCGCTCGTTGTCGATAGCAACTTCGAGCGTCTCGCCTACTTCTGCGCCGATCTTGTCAAGCAACGATTCGCTCGCCAGCACAGGGATGAGCTCGATCGTGTTGCCTGATGAAATGCCGCGGAACTCGTTGAGCTGTCCAGCACCCCATCGCAATCTCATAATGCCGGGGTTTTCGGCCTCGTCGGCGGACAAGGGTGAAGGGTCGAAGGTGTCGGCGTATGCTTCAGCGGTGGGCCGCATCAGGTTCCAGTTGAAATTGGATTCGCCATCGAAGAATTCGAGACGATACATCTTGGTGCCGTCGTTGCTGACGGTTGAGATGTCGTCGATGTCAACCGCGCCGCTGTTCAGCGATCCGTCGAAGGTAGAGACGCCGATCGAATGTAGCTTCAATGGACCGATCGGCAGAAGGACGCGTTCTCTGCCGAAAGGTGCAGGCTGTAGAGATGTTCCGATGCGACACCACGATGGCAGGGGCAACTCGTCATTTTCCGGATCGGCGTATTCAAGCGCGCATGGAAAGCGTTGTCGTGAGCGAGATTCAGGGAGCAGTACCCCCAAATCCACGCTGTAGAAGCGGTTGTTGGCATCACTCAAACGGGCGACGAATCTCACATTGGGCATTGGGAACAGTGGCTTAATCCGAGCGGTCAGGAATCTAGCGTCCTCTGGTAGCGGGATGCCTTCGTCGGACTCGAACGCGATGGCTTGGAATTCTGCTTCGTATCCTTCTCGGGTGAAGTCGCGTCGATGCCATGCGACTTCGCCGATTTCATCGGGATCGACGGCCAAGACAGAGAATTGATCGAAGTTGAAGCCCGCAGTTATCGAGCCGCGCAACCGATAGATTGTGGCGACTTCTTCTACGCCTCTCACATCTTGCAGGTCTTCCTCGACGTTGAAGGAACGACCGCCGGGTCGATTGGATATTCCCGGTACTCGGATGTCGCCACCGGTTTCGTAGAGCACTTGATCTCTAGCGCTACGTTCCAACGTGGCTGCGAAGCTGGCGGCGAATACGCCGAGGCCGGCGGTCAGTATCAGCAGCAAAGAAACTCTGGAGTAGTGCGCGGGATTGCGTGCCATCTGCCAGATTCCCAAGACTACGGCTGGAGAAACGATCCTTGACACGATGTCGGTGGTCAGCAATCTCCCTAGCAGGTCCATCGCCAGCGGGAAGACGCGCAGCAGCACAACTCCCGCGGCGACAAGGAACAACGCTGGGACGGCGAGGATGACTTGGTTGACGGTGGTTTCGCCGAAGATGTCAGAAGCTACGAAGGAGCCTTGCCGGGTGAGTTGCCAGAAGAGGAACAGTACTACTCCCAAGAAACCGAGATCTAAGTAGTAGCGTTGGATGAAAGCGAGTCTTTGCGGTCGTGCTCGGCCTGCGCGCTCGGCGATAACGCCTTGGCGTGTGACGCGCATCGCGGGGATCATGAGTGCGATCATGATCATCACGGATCCGATGGCAGCCATGATGTAGACGTTTCGGGTGAGGTTGACAGGGAGAGCTTCGCCGGCGTTCAATTCTCCGAAAAACGGCAAAGTGCCTAGGAACGACACTCCCCATGTCGCGAGGAAGGGACCGCAGACTATTGCGAACGCGGCGATGATGACCGTTTCGACGGCGAACATCAATAGCAGTTGTCTAGAGGTTGTGCCGCGGCCTCTTAGCAACGCGACGTCTGCGGATTGTGCTTCGATCAGCAGTCCTGCGAGCGTGGCGGTGTAGTAGATGACGACCAAGACGATCAGGATCAGCACGATGAACATCGGCAGTCGGTTGAAGAACAGTTCGATCTCATAGCGCAGAAGCGTCCTGTCGAGTTCGGTGTCTAGCACAAAGCCGTCGACTTGGGATCGGAGTTCGTTCTCAGTGATTTCGAGTGTCTGGCGTATAAGTTGCGTGTCCGTTGCGTGGATAGACGTCGGTTCAACGTCTAGGAACCACGCGTACTCTGCGCCCATATTGGGGAAGTAGACACCCATTTCTTCCAACATGGTTTGCTGGGGCAGTACGAACTGAGCTATCTGCAAGGTGCTACTTCGGGAGCCGAATGCTTGGTCTAGGATTCGCCACTCTGGAGCGTCGGGGTGCGCTCGTTGATATAGGCCGGTGAGCCTGATATTGACGTTGATTCGTTCCTCGTCCCAGTGCGGACGTGCCGGTATCACGTCGCCGATATCCAATTCGAACTCTTCGGCGGTGTCCTCGTCGAGGAGGGCTTCCACGGTCAGATCGGATCCGGCAGAGGGTTCGGCGTTGATCTCTGGCTCTCGTCCGGCGACGATATCGATGATGTGTGGTTTGTCGGGGACTGTCATACATTGGATGCGGCGACAATCGCACTCGATCAGCGGTTCGTCATTTTGGTCGAACGAGTCTGGTTCGGCGACGGTCGGTCGGCATGGACACTCCCCTAGCGGCACCAATTCCGGTGGTTCGTCCACGAAGAATGTCCAGCTACGCATAGCTCTTTCATAGTCAGTCGTGAATTTACCGACGCGGGCAAGCAGGAGCGACTCCATCGATGATGTGAGTTCGGCGTGCGTCTCGTTGTTGATCGGGGTTTGATCGGCTTCGATGAGGATGTCGAGATCGGCGGGGTTCTGGTCGGCCAGTTCCTTCTGCAA
>VXTA01000124.1:0-2262 GCA_009837685.1 Chloroflexota bacterium
ATCTGAGCATAATCAAACGTACAATTCGCCGTAACCAAGCGCACGATCGATCAGGATCAATCAAATATGAGCACGACAACCAATCAACTCACAGACGAACAGATAGCGGAGTACCGAGAAAACGGGTTCATCGGTGTGAACGATGTCTTTTCGATGGAGGAGGTCGAAGAGTTGCGCCGGGTCACCGACGAGTTTGTTCAGCAGTCTGCCGAACTGACCGAGCATACCGACATTTTCGACCTCGATTTTGCGGCGGGACACAGTCCGGAAACGCCCAAGTTGCGACGGATCACATCGCCACATATGCGACATCCGGTTTACGATGCGGCGATGCGGAAAGAGGGTCTTCTGGACATCATCGAGCAGTTGCTGGGGCCGAATATCAAGCTGCATCACACGAAGTTGAACATGAAGGCTCCTGGAGGTGGCGCGCAGGTCGAGTGGCATACGGACTGGGGCTTCTATCCGGCGACGAACGATGACATCTTGGAGATCGGTCTGACGTTTGATGACATGGAGATCGAGAACGGCTGTCTGATGGGTATTCCGGGCTCGCACAAGTGGCCGGCGTTGAGCCATCATCAGGACGGTTATTTCATCGGTGCGGTGTCGGAAGACGAATTCGACATGGAAGAGGCGGTTCCGATTCGGATCAAGGCGGGTGGGGTTTCGATTCACCATGTGAGGACGCTGCACGGCTCGGCGCCAAACATCTCAGACCGTCCTCGGCGTTTGTTGTTGATGGGGTACCAGGCCGCGGATGCTTGGCCTTTGAGGGGCGTAC
Source organism: Chloroflexota bacterium (assembly GCA_009837685.1). Taxonomy (GTDB): domain Bacteria; phylum Chloroflexota; class Dehalococcoidia; order Lucifugimonadales; family Lucifugimonadaceae; genus Bin127. The sequence goes on from VXTA01000124.1 coordinate 785, forward strand.
CGGACTGGGATGCTTGGACCGGCGATATTGTTCGCGGCGAGGCGACGAACCGTCCTCGGCTGGAACGGGTGCCTGTAGCGATGCCGTTGCCAGCGCACCCTGAACCTGCTGGTTCGATCTTCGAACTGCAAGAGCAGCTTGAGACATCGCATTTCGCCGCGGAACTTGACGCTGCAGGGATTCAGGCTCAGCAGCAACAGCAGCAGCAGTAGTAGCAGCAGATTTGAACTAGGATGGGGAAGGATTTTAAGGAATGCTTGGTGTGATGAGTGGTGGTGTATGACCCTGCTACGCGGGTATGACGAGGTTAGCGGGTGGTTTCGATGTAGGGTTTACCGTCGGTGGTGATGGGGATTTCGGTTACTGTGGCGTCTTCGGAGATGCGGTAGGCGCGGACTATGGGTCGGGTTTTTTCGACTAGGGAGATTAGGACGTGGTACGCCTCTGGCCAGCCCGCTGCGATTTCGATATCCGTCTGGGATGGATAGGCTTGGGAGTGCGTATGTGAATGGTAGATGGCTACTATCTCTCTACCTCGCGCGTCGGCTTCCTCTTGGGCGCGAATCTGCTCCTTCCAATACATCTGATAGCGACGAATCGGATCAGTATGCACGTTCTTCATGCGTCTCGCCTCTTCAACACCTGCATCGTGACCAAAAAGGTAGCCACAAGACTCTTCGGGGTCGGCTTCGAGGGCGTGCGAGATGATGTTTGCTAGGACGCGTTTTGGTATTAGGAGGGGCATGTTGGGGATTCTAAACGTCGGAACTGGCATGTCGGCCCGGGCATACCCCGCGCACTCGCTTCGCTTTGCGAAAGGGGCGGTTCACCCTAACACTCTCCCATCAAGGGAGAAGGGTTTTGGATAACCTTGCAGGTATTGGATGGTGATTGCGCAAGTATCGAAGGATTGATTTGCGATGAAAGTGACTAATGTCGAGACGCATCTTTGGGATCCGGGTCAGGGGAAGAATTTTCTCTTTGTGAAGATCGAGACGGATGACGGGATTGTTGGCTGGGGCGAGGCTTACACGCAGGCGGATCGGGATACGCAGGTTGAGGAGCATGTGAAGCAGATCGCTCGGTATCTCGAGGGGCGGGACCCGTTCCACATTCGACACTTCATGCACGTGGTTCACGAGGACTTTGCGACGAAACGCGGCGGGATGGATCTGCACTGTGCGATGAGCGGCATCGAGATCGCGCTATGGGATATTGTCGGGAAAGCCATGGGGAGACCTGTCTACGATTTGCTGGGAGGTCCGGTACGGCCGCGGTTGAAGCTGTACGCCAACGGCTGGTCGGGGGGTGATACTCCACAAGAGTATGGAGAACGTGCGGCGACTCTGGTTGCTGAGCGCGGATTCAAGGCGCTGAAGTTCGATCCTTTCCCTGGTCCGTGGACCGAATATCCGCCGCGTGGCGCGCTGGAGGAGGCGGTGGAGGTGGTGACGGCGGTTCGTGATGCAGTTGGTCCG
>VXTA01000124.1:2272-3831 GCA_009837685.1 Chloroflexota bacterium
CCGGAAGTGGAGTTGCTGATCGAGGTTCATCGTCGGCTGGCGCCGATGAACGCGATCCGGGTGGCCCGCGAGTTAGAGCCATTGAAGCCGTATTGGTTCGAGGAGCCCTGCCCTCCGGACAACATTCCGGCGATCAAGGAGGTCAAGGAAGCGACGACGATTCCGGTGGTGACTGGCGAGGCGCTGTACACGCGTAACGAGTTCAGAGAGGTGTGCGAGACTCGTGCGGCGGACATCATCAATCCCGACATCTGCAACACTGGGGGCATCTGGGAGCTGACGCAGATCGCGGCGATGGCGGCACCGTTCTACATAGGTGTTTCGCCGCACGGTTGGAATTCGACCTCGGTGGGATGTGCAGCGGCGATCCAGGCGTCGGCGGGAATGCCGAACTTCTTGATCTACGAATACATGGTGGGTGTGGAGGCGGCTTCTCGGGAGGTGACGATCGGGTATCTGGAGCCGGAGGACGGCTACATCGAGATTCCGACGGAGCCTGGGTTGGGGATAGATGTCGATGAGGATGCTTTGAAAAAACGGCCGGCGGTTACTAGGACGCGCGGGAGCGTGCGGACGGTAGAGGATGAGAGGATGTGGCATTGAGGCTGTTTCCGAGTAAGAACCTCAGAATCAAAGACGCCCCATCTGGTTGACGGGGCGTCTTGTTTTCAGAGGGTGAAACGGTCGGTTTCGTCCCTTCTACTGGCTGGTGCTTAGAAGTACCAACCGGTAACCGAGGGTGCGTCCGACTTGCGCTGTTTTCGTGGGTTCGGGTAGTGCGGCATGCGCGCTACCGAGTCTCCCAAGAGCGTCGCGTGTTGCATTTCACGCTCGCCCACCAGCTTCGTGTCGAAGCCATGGGAGAGCCTCTGCAAAGCTTGGTTTAACGCCTGTCTCAATTCGTCTGCTCCTTTCGCAGAAAGTCAAGTTGCGGACGATCACTCGATCGCCCATGACTCTATTTAACTACTCTGTGGAGCAGGATGTGACGAATTTCGACGATGTTTTGTTAATCTTTTCTGATGTGTGATTTTCATATAATAGGTAAATTTCGAAGCATACAGCGTGATTTCATCAGTGATATACAGTGATTACGTTGTAATCATTACTAAATTCAACTGTATTCGTAAATTACGAATTTCGTAATCATTCATACTGATTTCGATGCTGTCCCTGGAATTACACCAATCCATGGCGACTTGCGCATCACTGCGTAGGCTGTAGGTTTTGGATGGTCTTCGCGGTTTTGGCGATCTCATCCCATTCGAAGAGTTGGGGGATGCCGGCTACGGTTGCCCACGAATGCTGCTGGTCGTGTCGATGGGGGCTTTCTACGTTTCCCGAAACCCCTAGTGGTACGATCCACCTGCCGGCGGACCATGTAGCTGGGTCATGCAGGTAGCGGTTGACGGGCCCGGAGCCAGTTCTGAAGTTCCATGACGGACGCGAGCCGGTGGCGAAGGGTACATCGCCGTCACCGGCAGTTCCGATGGCAGGAGCGTCCAATTCGGCGGCGGCTTCTGGGAAGACTGCGGATAAGGGATGTACCTGCTTGGTGA
>VXTA01000097.1 GCA_009837685.1 Chloroflexota bacterium
TGTGATCAAGGGTTGGCTGACGGTGATGACCCCGGATCTCTCCACGGTATTCCGATCTGTGTCAAAGACCTTGAGTTGACCAATGGGTTGCGGACTGCGTTAGGATGCTCGGCGTTCGCCGATTGGGTCCCAGACTTCGACTCCGCGGTCGTTGAAAGGCTGCGCGCTGCCAACGCGATCATCCTCGGTAAAACCAACACGCCGGAGTTTGGAAACAGCGCCGAAACTTTTACTGACATCTTTCCATCCGCTAACAACCCTTGGGATCTGACCCGACACCCCGGCGGATCAAGTGGCGGGACATCAGCCGCCATCGCTGCCGGTATGTGTTCACTCGGAACGGGCACCGATGGCGGGGGATCGGTACGCATGCCCGCGGCGTTCACCGGCATTTTCGGCCATAAACCTACGCATGGCCGAACACCACGCTACGGTGGTCGCTCAATGCCGTCGTACAACAGCACTAGCACTTCCGGTCCAATGTCGCAAGATGTCAGATCCTCCGCGATCATGCACATGGCCATCTCCGGACACGATCCGCGCGATCCTGGTTCACTAAAGACGCCTGTGCCGGACTGCATCTCCGGATTAGAGGATGGTATCGAGGGCATGAAGGTGGGCTTCTCTATGGACTTGGGGTACGCCTACGTCAACGATGATGTTGCCCGCGTAACTGAGGAAGCGCTGAAAGGATTGGAAGATGCTGGTGCGACAGTAGTGAACGCGGACATCAGTTTCGATCCCGTTCCTGTGACGTATTGGTGGCAGATATGGACCGCCGGACAGGTCGCCATGTATGGCTATCTCGCTGAAGATCCGGACGTGCAACTGACCGACTATACGATGGAGATGGTCAACGCTGGATACGACGTAACCGGTGCCGATTATGCGTCGGCCTTGAGACAAGCGGAAGCTCATCGCATACAAGTTGGACAACTCTTCGACGAGTTCGATCTTCTCGTTACGCCGACAACCGCGGTCGAAGCATGGCCGCACCAGCAATCTCCGACGGAAGTCGGCGGTCACAAGATTGAAGAGGGCATCGCGAATCCGTCGGCGATCCCATTTACCGCGCTCTGGAACATACTTTGGAACCCTGCCGCATCTGTGCCATGCGGCTTCAGCGACAGTGGAATGCCACTCGGACTTCAAATCATTGGTCCCGTCAACGACGATCCCATAGTGTTCCGTGCTTCACGAGCCTTCGAACTGGCTCGCCCATGGACGAGAACACGCCCGCAGGTGTCGTAAGAACGTCAAAAAGGGGAGACGCGTTTTGAGGGAAACCTTCGACGCCGTTGTAATCGGTGGCGGCGTGATGGGATGCGCCACACTACATTACCTCGCGGAACTCGGTGTCACAGACACGATACTCCTCGAACGCGACACTCTAGCATCCGGCTCAACCGGGCGTTCGATGACCATCTTGCGGATGCACTACTCCAACCGTGTCACCACTGAGATGGCTTGGTGGAGCAGGGGAGTGATGGCCAATTTCGAAGACCACGTGGGGGCACCTAGCGGTTATCAACAGAACGACTGGTTGCTCTTGCCTGGAGCGGGCAACGAGAGTGCTGCCCGAATCAACGTCACACTTGCTCAATCGGTAGGTGTCGAGACGGAGGTGCTCAGCATCGACGATGTCTCTCGTCGTTGGCCGTACATGCAGTTCGGCGATAGCGAGTGCATAGTGTGGGAGGGCAAAGCTGGCTTCGCCGATTCTCATCTCGTCACGAGCGGTTTCGCCAACTCCGCTCGCAGCCATGGCGCGACCGTCCGGTTGGGTGTGTCAGTCCGAGAGATCCTTTACGAGCAAGGAGCCGCGATCGGCGTCAGGACGGACGAGGGCAACATCTATGCGGACCGGATCGTGTTGACAACTGGCCCTTGGATTAACGTGTTGCTTGAGCAGGTGTGCGACCCGTTGCCGATACACACGGTCAGGCATCAAGTGATTCGTCTACAGCAACAAAAGGGATTCGATGACATAGCGGCGTCATTCCATCCGATCGTCGTACACATTCCGTCAGGACTCTCAGCCCGACCCGACACGCCGGGTTACGCACTGATTGGTTATCGTGAAGATCCCGTTGATCGCGACACCTTCAACCAAGGCGTCGATACTGAAGTCGCAATTGAAGGGATGACGATTCTCTCCGACATCATCCCGGCGTACGCAGATGCAACTTGGGCGGGCGGATGGTCAGGACTTTTCACCGTTTCTCCCGATTGGAATCCGGTGATTGACCGTGTTCCGGGCTTCGAAAACCTAGTCGTGGGTGCTGGTTTCTCCGGTCATGGCTTCAAGATGTCGCCATCAATCGGCCTTTCTCTTGCCGAGTTGGTTACAGGGTCCAAAGGAACCACATTCGATCTCCATCCACTACGTTTCTCTCGGTTCGAAGAAGGCGACTTGTTGAAATCTGCATACGGCGGCAACGTGTTCGCCTGATCACCTAACAGCTACGTAGACGAATCCACAAACGAAACCGAAAATTAGGTGCGCGATCAAGAGCATCACCGCGCTTTGGCGCGAGTAACCAAGCGCGAACGGCCCTGGCGCCTTCATCTCACCGTTCCGTATCCGCGGATGTAGCAACCGGAAATACGTCAAGCTAATTCCCGTTAGCATCCACAACGGGATTGCGACGACGATTCCGAATATCCAGCCTACGGCTTCCAGCTCGAATGCGTAAAGCACCGCAGACGTGAATATGCCGTAGCAGATGCCGATGACAAACAAAATCACACGCCCGATCAACTGTTGCGGGAACGGTTTATGCGAGAACGCAGAACCGATCAGCGTGACGATTCTGACGTGATCATGCGACGCTCGCGCTACTTCCCAGATCTGTAAGAACAGTATCGCGGCGATCGTTGCCATCAATCCACCGATTATGGCGATGTCCAGGCTCAATGTGATCTCCAGTTCAGGCTGAATGGCCTACCAATCGGCCACAGACCCATCCTCAAAGTACGATTCGCCGCCCAGTTCACGGTGGTAACCGGTTGCTTCACCGTCAAACACCTTCATCGCTTCGGCCTCGTCAACCTCGACACCTAGCCCTGGCGAATCCCACAATTCGATGTGGCCGTCATTGACTTGCCAACTGTTCTTGATGATTCCATCGCCAAGAGCCTGATCGACCTGCTCCTGAACAAAGAAATTGGGTACCACGGCATCAACCGTCATACAAGCAGCCAACGCCAAGGGACCGATGGCGCAGTGCGGCATGATGTGCTGGTAGTAGACCTCGGCGTAGTTGGCGATCTTCTTCAACTCAGTGATGCCACCGCAGTGGGCGACATCGGGCTGTAACAGCGATACACATTGCTGCTCGATGACTCGCCGGAATTCCCAGCGCGAGAGCAGACGTTCACCGGTTGCGATAGGGAAGGACACATGATCGGAGACTAATTTCAACGCATCCTCGTTCTCCTGCGGCACCGGCTCCTCAACGAACATCGGGCGCATCCCTTTGAGTTCGTTGCACACCTCGATCGCGATGCCTGGAGCCATCTTGCCATGGAAGTCGAAGCACAGCTCGACGTCGTCGCCGACCCATTCACGCATCGTGTAAGCCATTTCAACGAACTCGTCAATGCGAGACGGCGGCTCGTGCGCCCGCCAAAAACCGGGAGGCCCTGCTTTGTAGGCTGTATAGCCCATCTTGCTCAGCATGTCCAGGCGTTCGCGAGCCTCACTCAATGCCTCATCCGACATATCTCGGATGCCCCAGTGAGCGTATACCCGGATACGATAACGTACGCTGCCGCCCAAAAGCATGTAGCTTGGAACGCCGTAGTGTTTACCCGCGATAACCCATA
>VXTA01000330.1 GCA_009837685.1 Chloroflexota bacterium
TCCATCGCGGAGAGGTGCCGGCGCGGCTTCACGGGCACGCCTGGAAAGCGGGTGTGGGCTTACACTCACCGCAGGTTCGAATCCTGTCCTCTCCGCCAAAGCGCTCTGCACATTAGTTAGAACCGGTTTGGCAGGTGGTCGAACCTAGACCGTTGGCACTGATCGGGAACGTGCCGACGTTTGAACGCGTTTACGTTCGAGTCGGGTCGATCATGCGGTGTGTTCCTGAGTTCGATCCCTTTTGGCCGGACGTATTTTCTCCGTAGACAGAACAGTTTTCGAATTCTCGCTCGGCGGCTAGTAATCACCTAACACCGCAACCCTAAAGGAGAATTCGAGCCTTTCTTGTGGACCACGTACGACCGCCACTCTGACGATCGCCGGAATCGGCGCGCTGGCCGCGTTCGGCTACGTCGTGCTCAGACGAGGTTGATCGTCAAAAGCTCAAGAGCGGCGTCTGCTGTATCGGGCGACGACCATCAAGACCATAAACACGGCGATGCCCGGAATTATGGCAAACATGACCCACGGCTCGGGAATCGATGCGCCGCCGGTGTCGGGCAAAATCTCGACGGATTCTGGCAAAGGCGGCGGAGCGCCTTTAACGCCAATCGCCACCACGGCGGGCAGTTCACCTACGGCGCCGCACGTTCGAATGCCGACTTGCGCGAATGTGGTCTTCGATCGGAGGGCGGTCAGGCTCTTGTCCCGGTTTATGACCATCATCTTAGCGTCGGAGAGTCTGCCGCGTAACTCGTCAGGCAACGGGATGCATGTTTCGATCGGGAAGTTGAACTGGTACTTGGACAGCCTGCGCCCATTAATGTCGAACGCGGTGAGACTGTAGAGGTCGCCGTGCAAGGTGTATCGCTGCCGCGTCATGCCGGCATTGCTCGCCGGGCCGGATTTCTCTACACAGATACCCACGGCGGTCTCGTCCTGGACGGCGCCGGGTTGAGCCGAGATCGAGTAGTAGACGCCGGAAACGGTGCCGCCCTCGACGGGTGTGAAGACTGGGCATGAACCGCCATGAGAGTCCATGACGCTCGCCGGGATAGCGCCGCTCGGATTAACCGGTTCATCTGCTTCTTCGGCGAAGTCGAGGGGACGCCGCACGCTGATTTCGAACTCAGCGGTGCAACGGGCGAGCGCCTCAGCTTCGGTCTCGCCGATCTCTTTGCGCGGGCCCTTGCAACGTGCCGCATGTGGCACGTTGACGCTGACGAGGTAGTTGCCCGGTCGATCGGGGGCCGTGTACAACGTCTCGCGGTCGTCGGGCACCTGATTGATACGCATCGGTCGTTTTGTCGACTCTGCGAATTCGGAACTGAACGTCTCATCCTCCCAGTTGAACCAGACATCGTCAGGGGGTGCGGCGTCGGCGAGATCGTTGTCGAGAATTCCCTGCATGCCGTAGACCTCGGTGGAGAGGACCACTTCGTCGCCGGGCCGGATTCTGACCGCCGTGATGGCGGGTTCGATGTTCATGATGGTTGCGGGAGGCCAGTTGGGTTCGGATTCTCCTTCTAAGGCTTGCTGTTCTTGCGGCGCCACGGGCTCCGCGCAATCTTCTGGTTCATCGATTGGAGTCGGTTCGATGGCTATGAACGGTTTGGGCTGTTGGCCGGGGGTGAGGCTATAGATCCCGCCCAGAAGCCAGAATCCGGCTTCTTCGTAGTCAGCGATCCAAGGGCCTCTGCAGGAGAAATACGAACCGTATTTCAGGCCGGTCAACGTGTCTTGGATGTCGGAGAAATCAAACAGGGCCAAATCGATGTACGAGTCGCCTTCGTCGAAATCGTTTCCTTCGAGATTGAGCGTGGTGATCGGGATGTTGTTGGTGTTCAAATTTGACACGATGGACCGGAAATTGCCAACATTCAGATCGCTGTGGCGGACGAGCAATCTCTGGAGATTTGTGTAGCCGCTCAAGGAATTACCGGCGAATCCTTCCATGCTGCCGCATTCGAAGTGGACTTCTGCCGGATATGACTTGTCAATCGCGCCGAGGATGTCTTCGGCGGCAACCGCGGTGATCTTAGGATCGTAGATTCTCAATTTGGCGACTCTCAAGCCTGACAACGCCGTTTTGAACGCTTCAATCTCAGTCGGGTTGTCGCTGTACCAACCGCCGATCGAGTTGGGATCAGTGGCGGTTGCGCATTCCGACAGGGCGTCTCCAGAAGCGGTCATATGCAGCTCCGACATCGTCGCCATGGTTGTGGAGATGTCGACCAGCGCGTCCAATAATGCCGTGAATTTCGCGAAGGTCAGATCCTGGTAATCGAACGTGAATTCGGAGAGTTTGGTGAAGTTATCGGCGATGTGTTGGGCGTCGGCATCGCTCAACCTTATGTGGCCGAATTTGAGCTCGGTCAGATCGGTTGGAAGACTCTCGATCCAACCGGTTGGCAACGTCTGGAAGTGCGCGGAACTGGGCCAGTCCATACCTATCGTAAAGGTCCACAGGTTGGTGAGTTTTTCCATACTCGTCGCCGACAATCCGGGCGGCATCGTGGAGAAGAAGTTGCGTTCCAAACGAAGGGTCCTCAAACTTGTCAGCTGATCGAAGATGCCGGCGGGCAGCGTTGAGAGTTGTGCCACCGCCAAGTCCATCAAAGTGAGTTTCGTGTTGGCGTCGAAAAATCCTGCCGGGATCGTTCCGATTTTGCTGTTGGCGGCAGAGAACGAAGTTATGTTGGTGAGTCCCGATAGATCTCCGGACTTGAGGCTGGTGACCTGCGATCCCATGCTGGAACCGCTGACGTTTATTCCTTCGATGGCCTCGAGCTGCGCAGATGTGACTGCATCGCATGCAGGCCGCGAGCCAGTGTTGTCGTTGATCGCCCGGAGAATTGCCTCTTCAATCTGCTCGGTCCGGTCGCAGATGTCGACCGTCGTCGCTTGCGCAGCGACACTCTATTCCGCAACCGGGTACACCGCCGTGAAGGCCAGCGCCGCGGCGAGCAGCACGGCCGCGAAGGCGCGTGGATTCAGGCGGATTCGCTTCGAATTCGTCGAAGAAATCGGGACATCTCCGTTTGTGCGGAACGGGTGTTTCGGCATATGCCGAAATTCTAGGTAAACGCCGCGAGGGAATTCTTCACGTACCGATGCAGTGCGAGGGCGAATCTGCGGTTGATCGGGCTTCAGATTTCGGTTCCAGGCGGCGATGGGGACCAGTAGTATCACCGTGTAGGGTGACTGTCGCGACATGATGGGAGACGGTAACCGGGGGTAATGATGATCGTCGATCGTCGTCCGTCGCCCGCCGGGTCTTTGAGGTCATGCTTGGCATCGATCCTAGCCGGCTCCGACGGCGCTCACGCAGAGTGGAACCAAGCTCTATTGGACTTGGGCGCATTGAGATGTTCGGCGCGTTTACCCAAATGTGCCGACTGCCCTGTGCGCGCATTGTGCAACAGGGCGGCAATCGTGATGTTGTTCGACGTGTTCGCGTTGCCATACTAACGCTCCGGAATCGCCAGCCTTTGGAGATCGCGTTTCTTCGTTTCATGTTCGAGTTGGCAGACAGTCGGTACGCCGTTTACGGTCATGCAGTGCATACGAGAATCCGATTCGAATAGAGACCATCATGTCGAAGTCGATGTCGAGAGTACCGAGGCGAAATTCGGATGCGTGGTGGATTCATTGCCTGATGTGGCTCGCGTTTCCAGTCAGCTCATTCGCGGATTTCCGTTTGAACCGGCAGCCGCCGCGCACGTTTTATCCTCAATCTTGTTCGGGCCTCAATCGAGAACCCCGTCCGCAATTATGCTGTCATTCGGTCAAAGCCAAATCCGAGACGGGGTTTCTC
>VXTA01000182.1 GCA_009837685.1 Chloroflexota bacterium
ACATGGAGGCTGAAGCGTTCATAGAAGCGGTTAGATGGATGCGCGACATGGAAGGGCGACAGAACTCGTTTTCGATTCATCTGACGTTCGTGCCTCTGCTGAAACCGACGAACGAGCTCAAGACGAAGCCGACGCAGCACAGTGTTAGAGCATTGCGCGCCTTGGGCATTCAACCGGATGCGATTTTGTGCAGGTTGAACGATCCGACGGATTCGGATGAAGCAACTTCAGATCTCAAAGACAAGATCAGTTTGCATTGCGGCGTCCCCCGCGATGCGATCATCTATCTGCCGACGTTGGGGAACGTGTATGCGGTTCCGGATTGGCTGGAAAAACAGGGATTGGCGGAAGTGATAATGGATCGGTTGGGATTCGAGCGACGCAAACCAACCGTGCCAAAGGTATGGAAGACGTTGACCGACGACACTAGCGTAGTCGACAACGGCACGGATCATTCTGACGACGATCTGGAGCGAGTGTCGATCTCCATCGTGGGTAAGTACACGAGTCTTCACGATTCGTATCTTTCCGTAGTCGAGGCGTTGCGCCATGCGGAGTTGAATCAAGGGATTCGCATCGATATCGGTTGGACTCCATCCGAGATGGTTGAGCAACACGGATCTGAACGGTATTTGTCGAAGGCACAAGGGATCGTGGTGCCTGGTGGTTTCGACAAGCGCGGAACTGAAGGAATGATCCACGCCGCTCGTTACGCTCGCGAACGTGGAATACCGTATCTGGGCCTGTGTCTGGGATTGCAGATGATGATCATCGAGTTTGCTCGGCATGTCGCAGGAATCGAAGACGCCGATTCGACCGAGTTCGATCCCGCGGCGTCGGAGCCGGTGATCGCTCTGATGGAGGAGCAGAAGGGGGTTAAGGAGATTGGGGGAACGATGCGGCTCGGAGCATATACCTGTGTACTAACGCGCGGTACGCGCGCGCACGAGGCGTACGCGATGGCCGATGTGGGCGAAGAGTTGTCTGACGGTGACCTTAGGATCACTGAGCGGCATCGTCATCGTTACGAGTACAACAACGCGTATCGTACGCGATTGGAGAGTTTGGGCCTGCTTAGCAGCGGGTTGAATCCGGAGCTTTCGCTGGTCGAGATAGCTGAAATCGCCGATCACCCGTTCATGCTCGGAAGTCAGTTCCATCCCGAGTTTCGCTCGCGTCCGGAGCAGCCACATCCGCTGTTCGACCTGTTTGTCAGGTATGCGCGGGAATATCGGCCTGAAGGTACCCAGCAGCCGTTGTTTGCCAAAGCGGGGTCGTCGATTGGAAGTCAATCGTAGGGAGTTCCGAAACTCGGGCGCAACACAATATTGCGAAATCCCGCCAACTGTCAACGTAACGCGCGAACGAATTTGACTCGATGTCGCAGACTTATATAAACTTTGTCCGCAGGTAGCTGTGCACGGTGGCGTTGAGATTAGATTTGTAGACGTGGACGTTCGGCGGGCATGCTACCGCTTCACTCGGAGATAGATCGCAGAGTAGCGATACCTCACCTCGGTAATTCACCAAGCCTTAACGCAAAGGTGCTTCATGACACGTACGCCTATAGATGCGTCGATTGCGATTGAACAGAATGGTCAGCGCCGACAGGTCGCAGTAGGCCCAAGGCAAACCCACCAACAACCCGAACGCTTAAGCCCAGATGCTCTTGGCAATCTGGGCGGGAAGACAAATGCGGAGTTGATGACCGAGGCCAGGAGTATTGGCCTCACGGATATTCCGGCACGTCGCACCGAGTTGGCGTTGCAGGTGCTACAGCACAGGTCGCAGACCACTGGCATTGCGATCGGCGCCGGCATTCTGGATGTTCATGACAAGGGCTATGGATTTTTGCGTCCACCCGGCGGCAGCGGTGGCGACGATGACATTTATGTTCCTAACGGTTTGATTCGAAAGAGCGGATTGCGCCAAGGAGACTTCGTGGCGGGGCCGGTGCGGTCGCAGGGTGAACGGACTCGCAACCGAGGCAACAACCCGTTGCTGTGGCCGGAACTGGTTAATGGACGTGACGTCGCATTCTCACAACGCAGGCCGCGTTTCGAGCAGTTGACATCGGTCTATCCAGACAGTCAGTTGACCCTCGAAACAGCGCCGAAGCGGATGAACACCCGGATCATCGACATCATCGCTCCGATTGGTAAGGGACAACGCGCATTGATCGTTGCACCGCCCAAAGCCGGCAAGACGGTGATCCTCAAGGACATCGCGCATGCGGTTGCGGAAAACTACCCGGCGATCCATATCGTCGTGGCATTGATCGGTGAGCGTCCTGAAGAAGTCACGGACATGCGTCGTTCGATAAAAGGCGAGGTCTACTCTTCGACTTTCGACGAGCAGGTTGAGCATCAGTGCGAGACTTCGGACCGGGCCCTTGATCGTGCGAAGCGGTTGGTGGAGTCTGGCGAAGATGTTTTGCTGGTGCTTGATAGCCTGACGCGTTTGGCGCGTGCTTTCAACGTGAAGTTGCCGAGCAGCGGAAAGACGCTTTCGGGTGGAATGGACCCGCTTGCGTTGTACCCGCCGAAGCAGTTCTTCGGTGCGGCTCGAAATTGCGAAGAGGGTGGTAGCTTGACGATCGTGGCGACCGCGCTGATCGATACCGGCAGCCGATTGGACGACCTGATCTACGAAGAGTTCAAGGGCACGGGCAACATGGAGTTGCACCTTGACCGGACGATGGCTGAACGAAGAATCTTCCCGGCCGTCGCGATGGACCGCAGCGGGACTCGACATGAAGAGTTACTGCAGAGTCCCGAGACGTTGCGACAGGTTTGGCTGTTGCGTCGGATGCTCGCCTTGCTCCAACAGCAGTCTTCGAGTGGCAACCCGACAGAGGCCACTGAGCGCATCATCGAGCGATTGTCCCGTTCGCAAGACAACGATTCGTTCCTGCGGAGCATAACCGAGAAGTAGGGGCGAAATCGTTCCCGATAGCTTTGTTCGTGCGGGTAGAAATGACTTCTATCCGTACGATGGAACAAAATCCGTGTCATAAACGTTTATCTTTATGAACGCGGCTCGGTTTCGATGCGATGGATTAGGTTTTACCCGTTGCAAGTCGACTGATCCGACCGCTGATACCGCGAATCCGGACTAAGCGCTGATGAGAATCCCCAGGTACAACAATGGGTACATAAGGTGGAACCTGCTGGGACTGGCGCTGTTCGTCGCTGTTTTGTTCGGTGGGTTGGCGTTGCAGTTTGTGGGAAACGACGACAAACGTGTAGATGCGGCCACAGGCGTTATCGACGCGTTGAATGTTGGGACGTGTCTGGCAACGAATGACAAGGTATTCGAGGAGGAGCCTTGCCATCTCTCCAACCGCTCCGACGGTTGGGAGATCCGGGATGAGGTGGAAGAGGTTTCGACGTTGTATGCGACCTACGCCCACGATCCCAAGACCGGTTGGGACGAACCTAGGGCGATACTCCAAGACTCGGATCTGTTGAAGGTCAGCATCTCCGATCCGGGGCGTGACAAGCGTTCGCCGGTTTTGGTTCGCGGCGAAGGGCACACCGAGATAACCGGCGGTTTGGCTGAGATCAAGCGATTACTGGTGGATCACGACTTAATTGACGGTGATGACAGCGTCAATTTCGAGTCTGGAGCAGTGTTGACCGTCAGGGGGGGCGCAAGTCCTGCTCAGATCAACGCTTCCGGCAGTCACACATTGAATATGAGTGGAAGCAGTTCGTATCGACCGATGGATGTTGACGGCGATATCCGATTCTTCGGTTGCGTAACGAGTGCCGCGAGTTGCGTGGTGGGTAGCGGTGCCGACGATGAGTTGACGGA
>VXTA01000208.1 GCA_009837685.1 Chloroflexota bacterium
AACGTTTGGGGAGCGGCACGATCGTTATGCTGTTCGCCGACGGCGGTTGGAAATCCCTGTCCACCGGCATCTCCACACGCGACTGGAACGCCATCCAAAACGAGGTGGAGGGACAGACCTGGTGGTAAACGACATTCCAGGCAACGCGACAGAACTCTGTTTCTCAACGGGAACAGATATCGCTCAGTGGATCCGGACCGGAGACATCTCAGCCCGTGATGTCATGGCGGCGCACCTCGAACAAATCGAGCGCGTCAACCCCACGGTAAACGCGATCGTCACGTTACTCGACGTCGACATCTTGATGGAATCTGCCTTGTCGGCAGACGAAACGCTTGCAAAGTCAGGACCGGATAACGTCGGTCCGCTGCACGGATTGCCGGTCGGCATCAAAGACCTCCAACCCACCGCGGGCATCCGGACCACCTACGGATCACCAATATTCAAAGACTTCGTCCCAACCGAAGATTCGTTAACTGTCCAGCGATATAAAGACGCTGGCGCAGTCGTCATTGGCAAAACAAACACCCCAGAATTCGGTGCCGGTTCACAAACCTTCAATGAGGTGTTCGGGACGACCCTAAACCCATACGATTTGACGAAAACATGCGGCGGAAGCAGCGGTGGCGCAACTGTCGCGTTGGCCTGCGGCATGATGCCAATCGCTCAAGGCTCTGACTTCGGGGGATCATTGCGGAATCCCGCCGCATGGTCAAACGTCGTTGGTATGCGGAACAGTATCGGTACGGTTCCGGTCCACCCGGCGCCTCTTGGATACACCTCAGAATCGGTTACAGGCGGCATGGGACGGACTGTGGCGGATGTCGCGTTGCAATTAGTCGCGTTGGCAGGCCCCGACCCTCGCGTCCCTAGTTCCTTGATGCAACCCTCGTCTGTGTTCGCACAATCCCTCGAACGCGACTTATCTGGAACTCGCATCGCTTGGAGCCGGAACGTTGGCGGTGCTCCGATCGATTCCACCATCAACGAGACGCTTGACGCGCAACGGGACGTCTTGGAAGACTTGGGGTGCATCGTGGAAGATGCCGAACCGCCATTGCAAGATGCTGGCGAGATATTCCACGTTCTGCGGGCTGCGATCTTCGCTCACCAGCACGAAGCCAACATCAGAGATCATCGCGACCTGGTCAAAGAGACCATCATTTGGAACGCTGAAGAGGGAATGCGACTGACTGCACTTGACGTGAAGAAGGCAGAGGAACGCAGGTCGGCGCTATACGCGCGCATGGCGGAGTTCATGTCCAGTTACGACTACGTGATGTTGCCGGTAACATCAGTCCCACCGTTCTCCGCAGATTTGGAGTACCCGACGACGGTTGCGGGACAGCCATTGACCAACTACCTCGAATGGATGTCGCCCTGCTCGTCGATAACGGTGACTGGATTGCCGGCGATCTCGGTTCCGGCCGGGTTCGACAAAGACGGCCTACCGACTGGATTGCAAATAGTTGGGCGACAACGCGCTGATTTCTCCGTTTTGCAGATGGCGTACGCATTCGAACAGGCTACGGAGTACTGGCGGAAACGACCCGCCCTGGCTACGTGATCTCGAGCCGATGAGGGAAATGACATGGATCTGGAACTTGAAGGAAAACTGGCAGTAGTCACTGGCGGTAGCAGAGGTATCGGCAAAGCGATAGCGTGGGAATTGGCACGCGAGGGATGCGATGTCGCGATATGCGCACGGAACGCCGATGCCCTTGAACTCGCAAGTCGAGAGATCTCTGCGGACACAGATCGAGATATTTACCCGATTGAATGCGACACTACCGACACCGATTCAGTAAACAGCATGGTGGTACGGGCGAATTTCCAACTGGGCGGCATCGACATTCTCGTCAACAACGCCGCGCGGCCACTTGGTCAAGCGCCCGTTCCGGGAATTGAAGGCGTCACTGACGAGGCCTTCAACGAGGACATCAACACCAAGGTGCTCGGATACCTTCGTTGCGCCCGCGCAGTCGCGCCGATCATGAAGGATCGCGGCTGGGGACGCATCATCAACATCAGCGGGTTGGCCTCGCGATCGAGTGGCTCCGCGGTCGGGTCCATACGCAACGTTGGAGTCTCTGCTCTTACTAAAAACCTTGCCGATGAACTTGGTCCGCACGGCATCAACTCTGTGGTGATACACCCCGGTGGCACCCGGACTGAAGTCACGCCTAACGTTGCCGCGGCACGAGCCGAAGAGCGTGGCGTGTCGGTCGACACGATCCTTGACGAGATGGCCAGCGCAAACGCGGTCCGAAAACTGATCGACGCGCGTGAGATCGCCTACATCGCAGCATTCGTTGCCTCTCCCAAAGCAGTAGCCATCAACGGCGACGGCATTGCGGCTGGTGGAGGCGTCGGCAACGCCATCTACTACTAAACGCTAATGTCCGCGTCCGCGGCGGTTGCAAATTGGTCGCGAACATACTCTAGAATCTAGGAGTCTGACAGGCGCTGTATTGGTGCAGTTGGCTATCAGACTGAATATCCAGATTTTGGCTACGAATCAAGTGCGAAAAGATTCTCGAACACCCAACCTGCACTGATGTCAGAAAACGAAATTATCGTACGAGGCGCAAGCGAGCACAACCTCAAGAACATCGATGTCCGCATCCCGCGCGACAAACTGGTTGTCGTTACTGGCGTCTCCGGATCTGGCAAGAGCAGTCTGGCATTTGACACGATCTACGCCGAGGGGCAGCGACGTTATGTCGAAAGCCTGTCCGCTTATGCGCGCCAGTTCCTTGGCCGCATGGAGAAACCAGAGGTTGACCATATCGAAGGTCTGAGCCCGTCGATCTCCATCGACCAGAAAGGCGTGTCGCGCAACCCTCGCTCCACCGTTGGCACTGTAACCGAGATCTACGACTATTTGCGTCTGCTGTTCGCCCGTGCCGGACGGCCGCACTGCCGGAACTGCGGCAAGCCGGTCCAACGCCAGACAGTTCAGCAAATCGTCGACTCAATCCTGCGTTTGGACGAAGGCTCCCGCCTGCTGATCCTGGCCCCCGTCATCAAACACAAAAAGGGTGAGCATACGGCGATTTTCGATGATGCTCGTAGGGCCGGCTTTGTCCGTGTACGTGTAGACGGCGAAGTAGTTGAACTTAGCGAAGAGATCAGCCTGAACAAGAATCAATGGCACAACATCGAGATCGTGGTCGATCGCGTCATTGTCAGAAAGACCACCGAACGAGAGCGCCTCACACAATCCGTTGAAACGGCTCTGAAGGCTTCCGACGGCACTCTGACAGTCTCAGTTCTCAACCCTAGCGAACGTCTCGTCGAGGAGTTGACCAGTGGTGCACGTAGCACAGTTGCCGCCGGCACCATCAATAAGCAACGTCAACGTTCCAAGAGCGGATTGCAACCTCAAGACCTCTCTTATTCCGAGCAATTCTCGTGCCCGGACTGCGACATCTCGATGTCGGAACTGGAGCCGCGCAACTTCTCGTTCAACACTCCCTTCGGTGCCTGCACCGAATGTTCTGGCATCGGTTTCCGCTTGGAGATTGATCCAGATCTTGTCCTGCCAAACAAAAATGCATCTTTATCCGATGGGGCAGTGGCGCCGTGGAGCCGAGACGGCAAGAACTCCCAGTGGGCATGGGGGCCGCTACGCGCACTGAACGAACATTTCGAAGTGCCGCTTGACAAACCAGTATCCGAACTAGAGGCCGAGCATCTGAAGCTGGTTCTTTACGGTTCGGGGCGAAAACGCGTTCAACTCCGACATGAAACATCCGGTGGCGCAGTTTACACATGGAAGG
>VXTA01000047.1 GCA_009837685.1 Chloroflexota bacterium
CGCATGGTCATGTCGGCAATTTCGGCGGCGAATTCGCGTGCTGACACATGGGATGGTTTTCGATATCCGAGGAGTGCAGCGACGCGGATGAATTGTGAGTAGGCCCGGATGGAGACGGGTTGCCCTCGGAGGTTCCAGCGCCATAGGAATACTGCGATCAGGACGACGAGGATGAGGGATGTGGCGACTGCGGTGGGTACAACAGGGACTTCGAATGGCAGCAAACCTTGGTCGGTTTCGGCGGGTTGGAAACGGCCGCCAAGCCGTAGGTCTTGCTCTAGGAGAGCGAGTTCATCCAAGTCTTCGAGGTATTCGAGATAATCGGGGTCGAATTCGGCGGATCCGGGGAGCCCGGGTGGTATTTCGGAGGTTGGGGTTGTGGGGACGAGGATGTTGCGTGGCACAGCGGGTCTTCCGGGTGTGACTTCGATATCGATCCATCCGTATGGCGGGGCGAATATCTGTGTCCATCCGTGACGGTTACGGTCGCGGATGAGGAACTGCCCCTGGTCGGGCACGTATTCGCCGGCGCTCCATCCTGCGATCATACGTGCGGGCACGCCGACGGAGCGGAGCATGACGGTGGCGGCGGATCCGTAGTACTGGCTGTAGCCTTTGCGCTTCGTGGCGTCGCATGTCGGGAATTCGGATGGGCAAGGCTCATTGACGGTCTTGAAGAGGAAGTAGTAGATTCCGTCGTCGCGCGGTCCGGGACCTTCGATCTCTAGTGAGTAGACCTGTTGCTGAAGCCATGCCTTGATTGCCATGGTCTTTTCCCATGGCGTTTCGGCAGCGGCATCGCTGACGATTTGGCTCGCGAGGGCACGGACCTCTGTAGGGAGCGTTTCTGGCAGCTGGAGGTAACGGTCGGCGATCCAGCTGGGGTAGTCGGCGGTCGAATCGACCAGTTCGGGAGTCTCGGCGGTAGAGATATATGTTGTGACGCTATAACGCTGGTTCTCCTCGAGGATTTCGTCGAAGGTAACGGTGTTCTGCTCGGTGGGTCCTCGGCGTGCGATTCGCATGAGGTTTGCGTTAGTGCCGTCGGGTTCGGCGAATACGCGGTAGCTGAAGGTCTGCCAATTGATGCCGGAGCGTCGGAGGTCCATTTGTTCGATGTTTTCAGCGGTGATGCGGAAGCGCGTGGATTCTTGTGGACGCGTGGATCCGAGGGGGTCTAGGTCAGGTATTGCGAGGGATAGGAGGTCTTCGACGGTGATGATGATTTGGAGTCTTCTTGGACCTACGCCGTCGTTTAGATCGGCGACTTGTCTGAGGACAGCGGTTGAGACTCGGACTCCGACGGTTTGGGGAGTTCCGCTGGCATCATGGAGCATCTGCTCGAGCGAAGCGTCAGAGATTGTGAATGTCATGTCGATCAACTCGCCGGAGTCTTCTCGGATAGTGAGCTCATCGATGGAGCTGTCGGTGATGGTGAATGTGATCTGCTCATCGACGTTGTAGATAGGATCGACTTTGGATTGTATCTGCCGGATGACGGAGCTGACCTCGTCGAAGGTCATTGCCGGTTGGGTGTTCAGGGTGAATGGAGGTCTGTCGTTGGTGGTATCTGGGGGTGAGTAGATGGGGGAATCGGTCGCCAGCTTCATTAAACGTTCTCGGAGCATGAATGCAAATTCCCGAAGGTCTTCAGGGAGTTCTGCGAGTTTGGCTGGGCTGCCGGCGAGTGGGACGTCCCAGCTGAGGGGTTCCAGGATTTCGACTTCGGCTTGGTAGTCGAGTGCGTGAACGGCTGCGGCGGGTATGACGCGGTTGGTTCTTCCGAGGAGTTCAACGGAGATGTCGAGGCGTTGTCGCTCGTCGACGTCGATTTCATCGGGGCTGGAGAGGAGTTTAGTACCGGCATCTGCAGGTAGAGAGACGCTAGGAGCGGTTATCCATCCTTGCGAGGAGTATTCCTGATATACGCTAGCTGGATGGAGTTTTGCGTAGCGGGATCGGATCCACATGACGGGTTCGGCGGTGAGTTCGATGCCGCCTTGGACCGGGAGTACGGCGTTGGGGGAGTAGATCTGGTCGTCGTCGCCGCTGGGGACGCCTGCAAGCAGTCGTTCGGCGACACCTCGGAACTGTGTGAAGGGATCGAGGAATATGGTGTTCCACTGGACGCTGAGGGTGTCGGAGCGCGGGATGAACATTGGGGCCATTGCGGCGACGATCATTACGACGAAACCAAGGATGATTCCGTCACGAGCGGCGATCCATCGTGCTTCTCTGGGGAATATGAGGCCAGATTTTCGCCACTGGTTGATTCGTCCAACAGCCACGAGATGCGAGAAGAGGGCGACTGCAGCGAGCATGAATAGGTAGAAGGTCTGCTCATGGAGTCCGATGCGATGACTGAGGTTGGTTAGGAGCGCGGTGCCGAGTACTGCGGCCGGGATCCATGGGCTGTTGAACCTGAAAGTTAGGAGCGTGACTATATATGACGTGACCCATGTCACGGTCATCATAATCATTGCGAATGGTATTTGGTCGCCGCTGACGCCACCGTTGATGGCGATGTCGACCCAGAGTCCGAATCGATCATAAGCGTCGTAAGAGCGTGCGAAGAGGTTGGCGCCCTCGGCGTTTAGCGAGGATTGCCAGAAGACAATGACGATGCCAGCGACAAGGAATATGGCAGTTTTGATGGGGATCGATAGCTTGGACTAGACGGTGTTATTGCGGAATCTCACTCGAGTCATAAAGAAGGCGATAACAGCAGCGATGATGGCGGTAGGTACGATGTTTGGAAGATCGCCCCAATTAGCGAGTTGAACGGACCATCCGACCATAGCGAGCATCCATGCGAGGAGGGCGAGGGCGATCCATTCGCTGATAGTTATGTCGGCAAGGAATGCGCGTCGCATCAGGCGACGACGCATGACCCGACGGGATCTAGCCGATCGTGTCGAGCGTCCGAAGATGTTGCCGAGTTCTGCGGTCGCGGTGGTCATGACTCGCGGGCCTCGGTTTCGACGGGAGCGTCAGTAGGTTCGGGGGCTGGATAGGCGACGCCGGAGTAGAGAGCGGATATGCGTGCGGCGGTCGCGTCGGCGTCGGCGGTTGTACCTAGGGCATCAGTGATGTCGTCACCCTTGTAGACGCGGTAGGTAGTGACGCCAGACATTGAGAGACGTGGTATCACTGATTCGTTTGTTGCGTCGCCGAATGATTCGCGATCGAGGACGATACAGATGACTTGGATGCCGCGTCGCTGCAGGACGCCGAGAGCTTCGATCCAGGGCCCTTCATCTGCGGCGGTGATAACGACGACGGTGGAACTTACGAAGAGTTCGCGGTCTAGGATAGCGAGGGCTTCCATGATGGGTACATTGCCGGTTGGTCGACTTGCGGCGATGTGACGGAGGATGTTCTCGCGGTGCGACGCGGTGTGTTCCGGCATGACGACAAGTTCGTTGCTGCCGTATCCGACGTAACCGACTTCGGTGAAGGCTCTTGTGTATTTGTCGACGATGGAAGCGGCGATGGTTGCACCGTATTCGTCGGTGGAATCTTTGCCTGACCCAGCTTGGGCATCGATGTGCTGGTCGAATATGACCCACATCTCGCCTGCGGAGCCTTGGTCGAACTGTTTGACCATGAGTTCGCCGGTTCGGGCGGTGGTAAGCCAATGTATTCGTCCGATGGGATCGCCGTCGGTGTATTCGCGGACTGATGCGACGTCGGTTGAGAGGAGGTGCATGCGATGGCGGCGAGAGTGACCATCGGCGAGTAGGACGCGGGAGGATGCGATGTCGGGGATGGGA
>VXTA01000302.1 GCA_009837685.1 Chloroflexota bacterium
ATGTCGAACAGCAATGCCTAGCCTGACTTGTATCGATGCAGCTTGAACCTGCCGTCGTAGTTCATCCAACCATCGGTCAGCATACCGAAGATTCGATCCCGACCTACGTCGCCCGGCATGCCATCGCCCGGTAACGGCACCGCGTCGTACCAGACCGGCAGATCGACGCCAGCCCAATTCAGCATCGTCGCCGTGACGTCACGCAACTCAACCAAGTCCTCAACTACTTGGCCACCTTTAACGCCCGGCCCCATGGCCACAAACGGAATCCGTATCGCCGACTCGAAGAACGATGCTTTACCGATGAGGTTGTGGTCTCCGAGGTAGTCGCCATGGTCCGAGGCTAAAACTATGTAGGTGTTGTCCAAGATGCCTTGGCGTTCCAACGCATCCATGATCGCGCCCACCTCATAGTCGATCTGCTGAACCAGACCCGAGTAGTGCTTCCGGATCGTGACCTTTGTCTCATCCGGGAACTGCTCGTAATCGACCCCGTTCCATGGTCGGCGATTCCCGGAAACGTTGGTCTCTCGGAGGCTTGGATGATGTCCCGGGACTTCAGGAGCCGCGAGGGGCAACTTGCTCTCGTCGATCCCTTCTAGAAACTGCTCATTCGGATCATACGGACAGTGCGGACCCGGAAAACCCACCATCATGGCAAAGGGGCCTTCACCACCGTAGCGATCGATGAATTTCACTGCCTCCGAACCTACGAAGTGGTCCCACGAATGCTCCCATGGAATGTCGTGGATGATCGCTCCCTTGTTATCGTGATACCCCTCCATCTCGTCGCCATGCAACTTACGCAAACCGTGCTTCTTTAGGTGGTGGTAGTAGTCATCCCGCACGTGCAGCCACCGCTTGTCCTCGCAGACCACCCGGTATTGGAAGCCGCGCCGCTCGTCCCATGGGTAGAAGTGCATCTTGCCTATGCCCGCTGTGTAGTAGCCCACCTCGTTCAAGATTTCGGGCCACGTCTGCATCCCGGCCTCGCGCCAGTCAGCGCGGAGGTTTTGGGAATTGTTGGTGACACCGTTGCGGATGGCGTTCGCGCCAGTGAGCAAAGCTGTCCGGGCAGGCACGCACACCGGTGATTGCGAGAAGCCGTTGGCGTAGCGAACCCCCTCGCGCGCTATCCGATCAATATTCGGGGTTCGCAACCAGTCGGCACCGTAGCATCCGGCGAAGTCGGCTCGGAACTGGTCGGGGAATAGGAAGACTATGTTTGGACGTTGGTCGCTCGTGCTCAATGGTGTTTCCTTCAATCCAGTTCGGCTACCGCTGCGGTGAATGCGGGCAGCACTTTTGCCCAATCGCCGACTACGCCATACCGGGCATGTGAGAAGATGTTTGCTTCGCGGTCTTTGTCGATGGCGACGATGTTCCGAGCTGACGAACATCCTGCCATGTGCTGGCTGGCGCCAGAGATACCGACGGTGATGTAGGTCGTGGGGCTGATGCTCTTTCCGGTCAATCCCACTTGGTGAGAGTGATCGATCCAACCGGCATCGCAAGCGGCGCGGCTCGCACCCAGCGCCGCGTTAAGCAACCCGCACAACTCGCGCAGATTATCGAACGGCTCGGGACCGCCAAGCCCGCGACCGCCTGAGACCACAACATCAGCCTGTTCTAGTGGGATGCCTTCTCCCTCTTCCAACACCGTCTCTACCAAAACCGGCACACCAGCCTCAACACCTATACCCGACACATCAACCCGCTCAACCTCAGGCATATCCGCGGAAGCAGGCGCGGGTTCGAACGCTCCGGGACGGACTGAAACCACCTGCAACCCATCACCTGAAAACTCATACACCGCCATAGCGCTGCCTCCATGAACTGGCCGTGTGACCGCCACTCTCCCCTCAGAATTCAGTGCCAAATCGATGCAGTCCGAAGCCAAGCCCGCGTCAAACCGGGCCGCAATTCGCGCGGAAATCACTGATCCAGCATCCGTCTTTGCAACCAAAACAACGCTCGGCCACACCCGCTCCATCGCATCGCACGCCAGCTCCGTCAACAACGAATACACTCCTCCGCCTTCATCTGAAATCGCATCCGGGTGCTCCAGCAATATCACCTCCCCAACACTCACACCTTCAAGACAGCCGTCATCAAACGAACCACCAACAGCTAGACACAATGTCACTTCCGACGCATCGGCTACGCGATCAGCGGCATTTACCAGCTGCCGAACGGTAGGGTGCAGCGCACCATCAACTACTTCGCCCACGATGAGAACACCGTTGCTCATATCAGCTTCGCCTCCCGCAATCTGAGCGCAAGCAACCGACCCGAATCTGCTTCATCTTCGCCTTCGATGAACTCGACATTCGACTCCGACATTGGAACGAATAGCCGGGTCATCGCCAACTTTCCGTTATTGGCGACATCGACGATTCCGAGGTCTGAGATTGTCATTGTCTCGGGGCGTTTGCGGGTGGCTGCCATGATGCCGCGTAGATTCGCGTATCTCGCTTCTCCAAGCTCATTCGTGACCGTCATCACTGCTGGCATTGGACATTCGATACGCTGGAAGCCGCCCTCAGACACACGCTCGACTTCAAAGGATTCGCCTTCAGCACTCATCGCAAGATTTCGTACCAAAGTGACCAGCGGAGCGGACATCAGCTCGCTCAACATGATCGGAACGTGCGCCTGATCCCAGTCTGAGGCCTGCCTGCCGGCCAAGACGAGATCTGCACCGCCGTCGCGTTCGATCGCGGCTGCCAACACCCGCGCGGTCCCAAGAGCATCCAAAGATTCGGATACCTCATCATCTACCAAGACCAATCGGTCGGCACCGATCGCCAAGGGCTTCTTCATCACGTCCAAGGCAAACTCGGTTCCTACCGAAAAGATGACGATCTCGCACTCAACGCCAGCGTCTCGCAAGCGTAATGCTGCTTCGACCGCGTTCATGTCGAAACCGTTGACGATAGGTGGGACACCGGCAGGGGGAATCACTCGCAACTCTCCCTCGTCCACCTTGAACTGCGACGGGGGGATGTCGGTGTCGGGCACCTGCTTGGCACAGACTGCTATCTTCAACATGTGCTACCTGTCAAGAAATCCGCTCGTTGGGTGACTCATCCGCAACAATTCTAACCATTCGCTTGACAGCGGAAAACCGCTCTTGAACTCCTCACGTATCATTCATCGAAACCGCTTACTACCCAACCCCTCTGGATTCCGGCTTTCGCCGGAATGACGGATTTTGGAGGGCACTAATGAAAACTCGCTTTGTCGGAGTGGTCGCAGCTTTTGCCGCGATCGTGGTCGTATTCGCGGCGGTCGTCTTGACCATCGCGGCGATCGAAGATTACCAAGAGAATAGAGGGCAGTCTTTTATTGAGCGTGCCGCGACCATAGTAGGCATTGGAAGTTTGACGGAAGAGGTTGTCGAGGTCAAGGTAGAGGTGGAGTATGAGGATGTCGACGAAGTAGAGAAAAGGTCATCTGATCCGCCTGAGATTTTCCGATTCTTCGGGCGATCTGAAGACAGCGAGGAATGGTTATACGACCTGTTTGACGGCGGTAAAGGGGGATGGTTGGGAGGCGAAGAATATTTCGAGTTCGAGGATCGTATTGAGGAGGAGTTGCCGTTTCGGAGGTTCGATTTCGAGGGGCGTTGGCGAGCTGATTGGATAGATGAGTTGGTTGAGCGGGGGTGGATGACGGAGGAGGATGCGGATGAGTTCAGGTCGTGGTTCGACGATCTTCCGGCTGAGTTTGACAAGCGGGTTCCGAACTTT
>VXTA01000143.1 GCA_009837685.1 Chloroflexota bacterium
GAGTTGAAGCGACCACAGCCGCCTTGGCCTCAGGGTGTAGAGGTCTGAGTCATTGGCTCCTGAAATCATCCCAGAATCGGAAATAGACGAGCTTGAAAGCAAGCTCGGGGTCAACTTCTCAAATCGCGACCTGCTTCGTCAAGCGTTGACGCATGAGTCGTTCGTTAACGAGTGGAGTGCTGATGGTGCCGGGAGAGGTATGCAATCGTACGAGCGATTGGAATATCTCGGCGACGCAGTGTTGAACTACACGGTTGCCAACGCTCTGTTCGAGCGATCGATGACCGCTACAGAAGGTGAAATGTCGATTGGTAGGGCACATATCGTTTGCAGGGATTCGCTAGCCGAAGCCGCGCAGCGCCTGAACCTAGGCGACCACGTTTTGCGTGGCAAAGGCGAGACGGCGTACAGCCCAAACGTAAGAGACTCTGTTCTCGAGGATTCTTTTGAGGCCATCATCGGAGCCATTCACGAGGATCAAGGATACGAAGCGGCGAGCCAATTCGTCTTTCGGCATTTGGGTAAACAGATTGAACGCGTCGCAGCACATGGCGTGGACAAAGACCCCAAATCGGCGTTTCAGGAGTTGGTGCAAGGCGTCGGACTCCGGACGCCACGTTACTGGACGGGTAATGCCGGCATCGGTGACGACGGTCAGCAACAATACGTCTCCAGAGTATCTGTTGGTGGAGAGGTCGTCGCGTCGGGTTTTGGGAATAGCAAGTCGAAGGCGCAGAAGAGCGCCGCGGGGAATGCCCAATCGATCTTTGCCGACGGCGTACCGGAAAAATTCCTTAAGACCGCAATGAAATCCGAAAAAACTGCCGCTGAAAGTGGACAGACTTCGATCTCGTCTTCGGGTGTGAGAGTGTCTGGATCGACGTTCGATGGCTTCAGGCGCATTGGTAACTGGTTGAGCAACATTGTGCTCCGCAGGGACAACTCGTCGCCCGGTAGACAGTTAATCTACAAGCGCTCCGAGTAGGGCAGCGATCGTTCTTTAGATGCTCCGACTACTCGGCAGACGTGACAAGACGTCCGAATCGTCCGTGGAAACTCGCCGATCATGGACAAATCTTGTCGGTGGAGTATTTCGTCGCGCCAAAGTGGACGACGAGTTTTGGGAGGACCTAGAAGAAGCGCTGATCGTAGCTGATGTCGGAGTCGAGACGGCGATGCAACTCGTCGAGAAGATCCAGGATGAGGCTCGGTGGCGTGGCGCGCGAACTCCCGACGGAGTCTACGAATTGTTACGAACCGAGATATCCGAGATGCTCACTGATGATGAAGCTGCCGCAGCTTTCGCCGAAGATGGTCCCGTTGCGGTGATGGTTGTTGGGGTAAACGGTTCCGGTAAGACCACCAGCATCGGAAAACTTGCACAAGCCGCCAAATCAGACGGGCGTGTGCCGCTGATCGCGGCGGCTGACACCTTCAGAGCTGGTGCTATATCTCAACTGGAGACTTGGGCACAGAGAACTGACACGATGTTTGTTTCTTCGGCCGCCGGAGCAGATCCGGGTTCCGTCGTCTACGACGCGTTGAATGCGGCTAAATCCCGCGGGGCGGATTTCGTCGTAATCGATACCGCGGGCAGGTTGCATACCGCGCACAACTTGATGGAAGAACTCAAGAAAATGCGACGGATTCTCGATCGGCATTCAAGCGATTTCAAACCGCGAGTGTTGCTGGTCATTGATGGCAATACTGGTCAGAATGGTGTTACGCAGGCCAAAGTGTTCACAGAAGCGGTCGGTTGCGACGGAGTGATTCTGACGAAACTGGACAGCACGGCGAAGGGCGGCGTGATATTGGCGATCCGCGGCGAAATGGGACTGCCGGTCAGGTACATCGGCACGGGCGAGGGCATCGACGACATCGCACCGTTCGACCCTCGAGGATTTGCAGAGACGATACTGCCCGACGCGTAATCGATTGATCGATGTCTGATCTGATTTTTTGGCTACTGACCACTTACGCGGTCGGTTTAGCCGCGATACCTGTGGCGTATATCGCACTTCCCAATCTGACAGATCGCGGGTTCGGGCTAGTGCGTCCGATTGGGATGTTGGCGTTCGGTTCGGTGGTTTGGGTGTTGAGTCTGTTGAAGATTCTTCCTAACGTACCGTGGTCTTGGTGGTTGGTAGTCCTTCTCGTTGCTGTCTCAGGTTGGGCGTGGATCGCACTGAGGAAGCGAACCGACTTCGTTGGATTCCTTCGCCGTCGATGGCTACAGCTGATTTTGACAGAAGCCGTGTTCTTGGTGTTTTTCTGCATTTTCGCGTTTGTGAAGGCGTTGGATCCAGACATTTCGCACACCGAAAAGCCGATGGATCTGACGATGTTGAACGCGGTTATAAGCGCGCAACACGCGCCACCAACGGATCTCTGGCTCAGCGGATATCCGATCGCGTACTACTACTTCGGATACTGGATGCTCGGCGGCATCGCACAGATGTCAGGCGTGCAAGCCAGCATCGCTTACAACTTGGCTTTGGCTACCGTTGCCGCGATAGCGGCCGCGGCGATTTTCTCGCTGGTTTCGAATCTGGTTCGCCGCGATGGTGCGACAACTATGCAGATGCTTGCCGGTGGATTGGTCGCCGCAGTGCTGCTGCTCTTCATCTCGAACCTCAACGGATTATGGGAGCTGCTGTCGCTGGCCAGTATCGGATCGGATGGGTTCTACGACTGGGTCTTCATAAAAGGCGTCGACTTGACCGACACCAGCACAGGTTGGCGGCCCGAAGGCTGGTGGTGGTGGTGGGCATCGTCAAGGGTGATCAACCGCTTCCTGCCTGATGGCACTGAACTCGATTTCACGATCCAAGAGTTCCCGTTCTTCAGCTTCATGCTGGGCGATCTGCATCCGCATGTAATGTCGATACCATTCGTGCTGACCGCAATTTCGGTGATCGCAAACTTGCTGTTCTCGCGTGCCCGGTGGGGCATAGGTTGGTTGCGCAGCAATCCAATCTCAACTGTCATCCTTGTGCTAGTAGTCGGTTCGGCAGGGTTCATCAACACTTGGGACATGTTGTGGATGCTGCTTGCGCTGGGAGGAGCGATTTACTTCAAGACGTACCGGGAGAACGGACGGATGCACTTGCAAGCGATCCGTACCGCGGCACCGGGGTTTGTGGTCGTTGCTTTAGCCGGTGCCGCGTTTTTCTCGAACTACTACTTCGTAACTATGCAGAGCCAGATACAGTTTCCGCCCGCGATCCCCACGAAATACGCGACACGCCCTATCCACTTCTTCACAGTATGGGGCGGGTTGCTTGCAGTGCTGCTGGTGTTCGCCAGCGCAATCGTGGTACCGAGGGTGTCGCACGAACTCGCGATATTCAGGCGCGGCGCCACCGCGTTCGGATCCAGTTCAGGTTTATATGAGAAATTCCCTTGGATCGTCTCCGTCGGATTCGTCGCTTTCACTTACTTCGCTTGGATTATTGCCCACTACAGCTTCAACGACAATGCGGATGGTGCCGATCTAATTACCCGATTGCCGTTGACGGCGTTACTCGGAGCCGCGTTCGTCGGTCTGTTCGTGACAACCTATCGTCGCGGGATGCGCGGTGCCGATGACGGAGCGCAGATAGCGGTTATTTTGCTCACGATCTCGTCACTGCTGCTGTTTTGGGCCGAGTTGTTTCGGTTGCACGACATGTTCGGGGGCCGACACAACACAGTGTTCAAGTTCTACTACCAAGTTTGGATCTTCTTCGCTGTCGTCGGTGGCTAC
>VXTA01000151.1 GCA_009837685.1 Chloroflexota bacterium
ATTTTATCGCACGATGGTGGTACGGACAAAAGAGAGTGGTTCTATTGTTCACTGAACGGGGCAATGATGTCGGGACCGAAACTCAATTTGCTACGCTTGGATTCACTCGGTTTCAACTTAGACGAGACAGGGACCTCGAAGTGCACGTGACAGTTCTATTCTTCGCCGGAGCCCGCGAACGGGTCGGAACCGGTCGTGTCGAGTTGACTGTCTTAGATGACACGAAACTGGGCGCGGCTGTGGATCAAGCGATTGCGTTGGCTGGTGCTGAGTATGAATTGCCTGAGAACGTGATGTTGGCACGGAATGGTGCATACGCTGACCGATCGACTATCTTGAGCAACGGCGACGAGATCGCGATCATTCCTCCGGTCAGCGGCGGCGCGAATGGCATCTCGGATGTCTGGGTTACGAGTGACGAAATCGACGCTGACGAGGTGGTCTCTCGCGTAGGATCAGATCGGGATGGTGCCGTGGTCGTGTTTCACGGGATTACGCGTGACCACAATGAAGGACGCTCGGTGTTGTGGCTGGAGTACGAGGCATATTCTCCGATGGCCGAGGACATGATGACACAGATAATCGGCGAGATGCGAGACAAGTGGGAGATTGGCGATGTTGCCGTGTGCCACCGGATCGGTCGCGTCGACATAGGTCAGACGAGCATGGTGTTGGCCGTAAGCGCGGCGCATCGGCGTCCGGCGTTTGAGTCTGCACTGTATTTCATAGATAGGTTGAAGGAGGTAGTGCCGATCTGGAAGAAGGAGTACTTCGAGGGTGGCGAAGTCTGGATCGGTGAGACCCCTGGTTGAACTTGCCCTTCAGTTTGAATGCGGCTTTGCGCGGCGTTATAGTGATACTTAAAGATTTGGTGAAAGTTTCCGGCTCGTAACGGGGCATATGGCCCAGCCTCCCATCCCACCCAACTCGTCCGCGTCGTTGCGCGGCGACCTTGATGCGCGTTTCACGACTCGATCATGTCTCAAACTCAAGTCGCAACAGAAAACTTGGTGCACGTGTCCAATCTCGTTAAGGACTACGATGAGTTGCGCGCGGTTGACGGCATCGGTTTCGAGGTGAAGCTAGGCGAGACCTTCGGTTTACTCGGACCAAACGGCGCAGGGAAGACGACGACCATGCGCATGTTGGCTGGTCTTTCACCGGCAACTGATGGTTCCATCACGGTTGCAGGCATGGACGTCGGAAAGTCAGGGCGGGATGTACGGAACGTCATCGGTGTGGTGACACAACATGACGGTCTGGACAACTCGTTGGTCGTGCACCGGAACTTGGAGATGCACGGCTATCTGGCAGGGTTGTCATACCGAGAAGCGATCAAGAGGACCAAAGAGGTCTTGGGTTTCTTCAACCTTGAGAGTCGCGCCAACGCGAGCATTCACGCCTTGTCGGGCGGGATGAAGCGAAGATTGGCGATTGCGCGCGCGATGATGGCGAGCCCGCAGCTGCTGGTGATGGATGAACCGACAACGGGTTTGGACCCGCAAAGTCGCAATCGGGTGTGGGAACAGCTAGGGGCCTTGAAAGAGTCAGGTGTGACGATCATCATGTCAACGCACTACATGATCGAGGCGGAGACGCTTTGTGATCGATTGGCGATCATGGATCACGGCAACATCCTCGACATCGGAGAGCCGGATGAGGTGGTCAGGCACCACGTGGGCGCGGAAGTCGCGATGTTGCAGATCGGAGACTCGGCGACCCGCGAGGAGCGAGCGGCGTTACGGCGTCAATTGGAAAAAGAAGGACGCGATTACAGCGAGGTCGGACCGCGGATATTGGTGACGGCGCCGCGAGGTACGAAACCGGATGTCTCGACGTTGACCGGGATCGTTGAGATGCGCGTCACCTATCGTCCTGCTCACTTGGAGGACGTGTTCTTGGTCTTGACTGGTAGAGAGTTGAGGGACGAATGAGTACTGAAGTCATATTTTTGAACCAAGCGCAGGCCGAGTTGAAGACGATCGCGGGAATCCGCTATCGGAGCATCGCGGCGTTGTGGCTTCGGCACTGGTTCGCGTTTATTCGTTTCTGGAAGTACGCGG
This sequence comes from Chloroflexota bacterium, assembly GCA_009837685.1. GTDB lineage: Bacteria > Chloroflexota > Dehalococcoidia > Lucifugimonadales > Lucifugimonadaceae > Bin127. The sequence goes on from VXTA01000151.1 coordinate 2,064, forward strand.
TAGCGTTCATGTTCGTCGAGCCGGTGGTGATGATGATCGGCGTCGGCGTCGGCATCGGAAGGTTGGTACCGACTGTACCAGGGACTGAGATCCCTTATCCAGAGTTCGTGGCACCGGGAATCATCGTCGGAAGTGCGATGTTCGTGCCGATGGTGGAGTGTTCGATGGGAGCGTACAACCGGATGGAGAACCAACTTTACGACACGCAGTTGACCGCCCCGTTGTCGGTGTTGGAGGTGTTGATCGCGGATATTTCGTTCGGTGTGACTCGTGCGTTCATCAGCATGGTTTCGATAACGGTGATAGCGGTCGGGTTCGGCTGGATCAACGAGTGGACAGTGGTGTTCGTGGTGCTTCCCGTGTTTCTGGTGGCAGTGCTTTTTGCGGGTGTCGGCTTCCTGTTCTCGTCGACTGCGCCGCATGTCAACTTTGTGACGTTGGTTTTCACAGTAGTCGGTACGCCGATGTTCATGTTCAGCGGCATCTTCTACCCTTTCGAGGTGTTGCCGTCGTGGGCGCAGACGATCTCGAACTTCATACCCTTGGCACCCGCGGTCAACCTGAGCAGGGCATTTGCGACGAATACCATGGACGCTTCGATGGTGTGGGACCTGCTATTCCTAGTGGGAATGATTGCGGTCGTGTTGCCGTTGTCGTATGTTCTGTTGCGCCGAAAATTGATTTCCTGAACTCGGAGGCGGACTCCGCGTGTAGGGGCAGGTTTCAAACCTGCCCTACGCTAGGGCATTAGAATTAGAAGCATCAGGCACGGAGGGTTCGCATAGAGGCCTAGTGCGCCCGCCTGCTAAGCGGGTTGGGGGTGTTGAGCCCCCTCGCGGGTTCGAATCCCGCACCCTCCGCCATTTGGTTTAGCCTTTCGCTTCCCGCATCCCACCATTCGCATCGATCTGCCGCACTCCGAACGGATCACGTTTTGTAGCACGCAGCCAACCGTCCACTTCCCTTGTCCTCGAGCGGCGGGTGGTCGTTGTCCTTACAGTAGTTATCGGCGATTGGGCAGCGGTCGTAGAACCTGCATCGTGGCAGCGGATCCACTGGCACCGAAACGGAACCCTTGATATTGATCGAATCCCTCGTTGCCTCTGGGTCCGGAACAGGAACCGCCGACAGGAGCGCCTTCGTGTACGGGTGAAAAGGATTCTGGAGGACCTCTTCCGTCTCGCCCATCTCGACGATTTTGCCGAGATACATGACCGCGATTCGACTGCACATGTACCTCGCGACCGCTAGATCGTGGGTGATGTAGAGGTAGCTGATGCCTAATCGATCTGCCAACTCGCCCATGAGTTGCATGATTCCGGTCCTGATGGAGATATCCAGCATCGACGTGGGCTCGTCGGCGACCACGAACGATGGGTTCATCACAAGCGCCCGCGCGATCGCCACCCGTTGTCTCTGACCACCTGACAGTTCGTGGGGGAATCTGAATAGAAACGACGAAGGCGGCGTCAGACCGACCAAACCCAAGGTCTCAGAGACACGCTCCAGCCGCTCCGTGTGATCGCCTATCTTCTGGACTTGCAAAGGTTCCGCGACCGTGTCGAAGATCGTCCTCCTCGGATTCATCGACTCGTACGGGTCTTGGAACACCATCTGTGCTCTGCGTCTGAAATCCTTTAGAGGCTGTCCCTTGAGGTGTGCGATGTCCTCAAGATCGCCG
>VXTA01000200.1 GCA_009837685.1 Chloroflexota bacterium
GCGGCAATCAGGACTAGAGCTAGGCGCTGGGCCTTGGAATTGGCGATGGGGTGTTTCATCTTGAGATCTCCAAAGGCAGTTGGATGTGGGCGGTAAACCGAAACGAAATACGGGAATTGGATGGCAACGGGTTTTTGCTTGGTCCCAGGTTATCCGACGTGGATGTCTGGGAACGGGGGCAACCTGTGGAATGTTGCCCCCGGTATTCTGATGCGTTCGAACTTCATACGGGCATCGTCCGACCGGTTTTTGCGCGGCCGTAGTCGGCGATGTCTCTGGTCAGGGCACCGATCATCTTGCAGCCGAGTCCATCGATGAGCTGGTCGACCTGCTGCTCGTTGTTCATCTCTTCGTCTTGCCATGCGGCGTAGAAGGCGATGTTGTTGTTTTCCAACGCCGTCTTGACGATGTTGAGGGCGTTGTCCATGAAGTCTGGGTACGGCGGGTCGTGAGCGTCCGGGTCGCCGAACGACATTCCCATGTCTCCGGGTCCCCACTCGGCGAACGCGATGCCCGGAACCGCCGCGGTCTGCTCGGCGAAGGGCAGGCAGTGTCGGTCTTCGATCTTTAGTCCGAGCATGAGTTCGCCGTTGGGGTTCATGGGCCACGGGTCTGCGATTTGGACATATTCCCGGGGGGCGACGCCCCAGATTTCTGCGGGTTGGCGCTGCCCTCCTCCTCCACGGATCCCCTCGGGGATAATGTCGGTGCCGACGGTCTGGAAGGGGTATCGGCAGGCGGCGACGAACCATTTAGTCGCTTCGGGGCTTTGTACGTGGGTGTGGAGCAGACCATGAATGCCGGTAGTGAGGGCGTGGCGCATCTGCCAGGCGTTGTACCGCACCTCTTCGGGCGAGTACGCACTGTGAGGCAGAGAAGTCACGACCGCAGGTGTGGGGTGACCACTCGGTGTGGGACCGCCGTCTTTGAGGCCCCTCATGAACTGATAGAGGCCTCCGATGTCGAAATGATGGTGTTCGAAATCGATGAGGACCATATCGGCCCAAGTCTGGGCCATCTCGCGTCCGGCGTCATAACTGAGTTCGGGCGTGGGAGTGTGATAGAAAGGTTGCCCTTCCTTGAGGAGGTCGATGCATTTGTTTATGCCCATGGTGGTTGTTCCTTCTGATAGCGATTTGCTACGCGCTTCGTCGCGCGTGTTCATACTTTATCGGTTGCGAGCGAAGTATGTCGTACAACGCTATTAAATGGGATATGGCAGGTGGGAAGACCATCCACTCGGGATGGAACCGAGTTGGTTTCGCAAGGTAATTTGAATGCTGTACCCTCTTGGTTGTCAAATGCACATCAGAATCACGATCGCAATCATCCTCATCGCCGGTCTGATGGCGGCTATAGCGGTCGCATGCAGCTCGGATAGCGGCAGCATCCGAGCAACCCAAGCTGCGTTCATGCACAGCCGCGCCGCCACATCGGAGGCGGGGCATGACGCATGGAGGGCGTCCCTCACGGTCACCCGCGAGGCAAACGCCGCAAGAGCCGCAAGCGTAACGGCGGAGACCGCACGGATAGGCACGGCTCCGTCGCCACGGCTCAGGCGGAACGTGTGGCGGGAGTTGCAAGGAAGCGCACCGCCATCGCCGCAACGTCGTCAGCGGGGCGTGTGGAGGCGACGAAGAGAGCCAGGGCATTCTACAACCCTCCTTGTAAGAACTTCAAGCTTCCGCCGTGGGCAGTCATCAACAAACCGCTAGAGCAGATCACCAACGTCGAGGTGCAGGCATTAATCGACGAGGGGCTGATAACCGAGAAGGACGTGCATGACTGGCTTCGCTGGCGCGGAAGCCCTGATGCGGTCGGATGCGCCAAGGACATCCCCTTGCCGCGCACCGCGCCGGGAACTCAGCCGATGGAACCTCTCTGGAGACAGCTGGCAAATGCAACTCCCACGCCCGTCGGATGGCACCAATACCCCTGGAGAAGGACGCCCACGCCCTAGCTGGTGCTGATGGTGATGGCCTCGCCGGATGTCACAACCCGCTGATTGAACGCCAGCGTCGTGCCGACCAGATCGCTCACATCCTCACCATCCACAGTTAACGGTGAAGAGCCGAACAGAGCACCACCCGTCAATGTGCTCGTGGCAGCAGGCAGGCCTCAGATGTCGAAGTGGGATTGATCCTCGTCCGTGCGGTGCGTCACAACCACATCGAAGCTGCTGTTCGCATTGATAACGGTCTGCAACAGACCGATATCAAAGTGATTAGGATAGAAACGAGGGGTGCACCGCGCGGCGTCGGAGTCGAGAAAAGGGGATGCGATGTCACAACCAGATGATCTGAACAAGACGATACAAGACCTGATCGACAGACAAACAGAAGGTGCCTATTGGGATTTCAAACTCCAGCACCACGCAAACAACGCTGATCTAATCCACGACGTTCTTTGCCTGGCCAATGCAGAACATCAAGGCGACCGCTTCCTTGTTTTTGGCGTTGACGATGCAACATATGCGTTGCAATCGATAGCAAATACGCCAAACCGGAAAAGTCAATCGGATGTCGTGAGTGTATTTCGCGACAACTCCAGCAAGTTTTTCGAGTCTCGCATCCCTAACATCTATCTGCGTGAGATTGAAATCAACGGAGATACGTTAGATGTGCTTGTAATCGAAGACAGACCTTTCAAACCCTACCACTTGGTAGACGACTACAGTCGCCAAAGCAGAAAGCTTCGGGCCCACCACATTTACACGCGTGTCAATGATACGAACACCCCAATGCCTGATTCGGCGCCACCACATGAGGTCATACGGATGTGGCGCGAAAAGTTCGGATTGGACAGTTCAGCAATAGAACGCGCTCTGCGGTTTCTGCAAGAGCCCGATTCTTGGGAGTATGTGAGCGAAGATTTTTTCGGCGAAGGCTATTACCATCACAAAATCTTCCCAGAATTCACGCTCAAAGTTGCCGATACAGACAGTACCGTGGTTGCATGCAACGAAGAATGGACGCGAGGCGAAATTCGTAGGGACAACAACTCAGTACGGTTCTATCTTCTCTACTACCATCAAACTCTTTTGCACCGAACGCGCGTTGTGACGTTTGACGACGGTAAGAAATCGATGGTGGCACCCAATTGGCGACCTCGCGGCGCAGGCAGGTTTTATTTCTACCTAGCCGATAGCGTCGAATACGCGCTACAACGCTTCCACTCAGCCAGTAGACATAAGGACGACTCGACCGACCTTTGTATTCGTGGTCAAGGACAAGACAGCGAGGAAGCTAGGTCGTTGTGGCCCGAAGGGTTGAGAATCCCATCGCTTGAAAACTACGAGTTGAAGGCATTCCTTGGTGAGGAGGAAGAATGCGAGCCTAGCACGGACGACGTCGAACAGTATCAACTTTTTCTTCGCAATCAACTCGATTTCGAAGAATGGCGCGACAATCAAGCGACGACTTGACATCCGGGGACTTCGATCCGACGCGCGCTATCGCCGAAACCCTCTCCCAACAAGGGAGAGGGAACAAATGGCATTTGACAGTAGGCGGTGAAGAGTTCGCGGATCACCTTAAACCGGCATCGTTCGACCGGTTTTGGCGCGTCCGTAGTCGGCCCATTCTTTGTTGGGTGCGCCCATCATTTTTACGCCGACGTTGTCGATGAGGTGGTCGATCCTCTGCTCCTGCGTCATGTTGTCGTCAGCCCAGCTGGAGTAGAAGCCAACGCCGGCCTTGTCGAGAGCACCTTTAATGGTGTCGCGGGCGTGGTCCATATAGT
>VXTA01000155.1 GCA_009837685.1 Chloroflexota bacterium
CATCGCGCTGTCCAGAACTCATATACGCATATACTTTATCCCGGTATTCATCAACTACATAGAACCTGTTATTGGCGTAAGTGATTCCAGTGGGATCATCAAAAGCACTCAGTCCGATGATTGTTGTTGGTAGCGGGTACCCTCCAACCTCCGATGCCCTAACATAGGCTGTTCTCACATAGTTTGAACAGCCTGCGTCATTGCAGGCCCGTACCCAGTATCCTATTCTGCGAAAATTACGATGACTACTAAGGTGAGCAGTGGTTGTGTCACTTACAGTAGCTATTCGCCTGCAGCCTCCTGGGCAACTAACATTGAAGAAAATAGCACTGTCATAATATACCCGATAAGAAGTTGCGCCAGGAGTAGGATTCCAGGAGATTCTATATTCATGAATAGAAGGATCCCACCAATACCGTGCATTGTCAGGTGGGGGCGGTATAACACTACTGTCGCCACCGCCTTGCCCGCTACCACCTTGTCCGCCACCTGTGGAATACGTTGTGTCAAACACGCCCACAAACGCCAGAAAGTCCGCCAAATTTACGATTCCATTGCCATCAAAATCACCGGGACCAGTCGCAGGTGCAGTAAAGGTGATGATCGCATTGGATACATCTAACACGTCAACATCGCTCCCACTGGTTATTGAAAGGCTTTTGACAATCAGTGTTGTACCGTCCTCAAGTGGTCTCACCACCTGCAAATCAAGCTGCCCCAAATAACCCGTTGAGGGCAAATAAGCACCCGTGACAAATAACGCGGACAACTTTGTAGAGACGGTGCTTATCAGTGTTCCTCCTGTCCAATCCGTGCCCGATACATTCCCAATATAGCTGGAAAATGTCTTGCCCGGCAGATCGAGTTCCACTGTATAACCATTGGTAGATTGACCCGCACCTGCTGGCACAAAAAGCTGAAACTGGATCGTGTCTCCCGCCTTTTGTTCGGGAAGGGTTTGCACATTGTTGTTTTGCACAGGGCTTTCGATCTGCGTATCCACCTGGAGTACTAACCCTGACAATGCGCCTAAAAAGTGTTGGGCAAATGAGGGGATCAAAAGCAGTGATACGAATAGGAAACAGAGTGATAGGCGTTTGAGAATGGACATGGGAAAATCACCTTTTACAAGGTGCGAGATTTAGCATTGTATTCCATCTCCGGAATTTCATTGATCCTCACGTATCCTCACGCGCCTGGGCTTCAACTCGATATGCTTGTATTCATCAATCACACCGATGGGTTCTATCAGGAGGCAGTTGATCGGGATCAGGTGCTCGGATGCTATCGCTAATTTAGCAGCGGTAGGTGAGGGTAGCGTGTAAGCGTCAGCCCGGCTGACATCGACGATGTAGCCCAGATCGGACAGAGACTGGATCGTGATCGCGCTCAATGGTTGGCGCATCGCAGCGCTGGGAGAAGCGAATCCCTCCATGAGTTCATGGGGACCGAACACGGACTGCCGCCAATGACCGTCTCGTGTACCCACTCCGCCTTTCTCATTCTCCACCGGCACCTTTCCATCCGCGTAGTTCGTTCCGCCTGCGTCATTGAACGCCTCAATAGCACTTGAACCCGCGAAATGCGTATCGGCACCATCCACTTCTATGGGGATGATAAAAAATTGGTATTTGATTGATGGATTTTTTAGCAAGCCGAGGGGTTTCCACGCAGTACCGATTCCCAAACAATGACCCATCTCATGCAGATAGAGATCTTGCAGAGCTTCAAGCGTAAAATCGCCCAGGTCAGAAGTGTCGAATGTCATTCGCGCTACGATTGGCAATTTTGATTGCTCGCGCATTTCTCGGGGACCAGCACTCCCCAGGGTTTCACCTGGACCATCAATATTGGCGAGGCGTGCGTAGATCTGCAGGTCATCTACAAGACCGAAGACCTTAATGCCGTCTATCGTACCTCCTTCATCTGCACTGACAAAAACATCGGGGATGTCGCTCGTGATAATGCTCTCCCAACGCGTAACCGCGGCATTGAAAGCTGCCTGGTGAGCTGCAGATGGCTCGCTGCCGACCCAAATGACTTCAATATTGAAGGCGTTGGGATCGGGCGGATCGGAAAACCGCCACTCCTGGGGTGAATCGTAGTTTTGTTCGCTACCACATTTGGCGCGTAAAGTACCTGTGGTTGTTGAAGAGAAGGTCATTTCGATTGTACAGGTACCACCCAAATGCCCTCCATCATAGTTTTGCGTAAATATGCCGGTATTCGAGCCAGTATTTGAAAATGTATAACTTCCCGGATATGCATTGTTTTCCTCAAAGCGGCCAGCAGACAAGAATTCGATATAATAGGATTCTACGGATAGGATTTTGTCCGTAACAAATGTATTGAATGCATTTTGATCTACCGGGGCAAAGCCGGGTGCGGGACGACTGGTTGTGCCATTACCCGATGGCGACCAGCCACTCGTGTCTTCGTCATTGGTCGCTCGCACCTGTACCTCGTAACTGGTCTCAGACATCAAACTCGTGATTGTCGCCGTCGTGCTCGTGCCTGTATGGGGCCAGTCGGTAAAATTGCCTCCTGTCGCCCTGTACTGTATATCGTAGTCGCTGATGGCAGGGCCTGTATTTCCCGGTGCTGTCCAGCGCACGCTCAGGGTATTAGATGAGGCTGTAACTGTGGGTGCAGCAGGTCTGCCCGGGGGTTCATTCGCATCAGTGAGGGTGATGGTCACGGCGATGGTCGCACTGCCGCCTTTGCCGTCCTGCGCCCGTACGGTTACCGAATAGCTGTTCTTCGTTTCGTAGTCATACGTCTCACCTGATTGGGTACTGAGTTGCCCACTGCCTGAGACTATGGTAAATGCAGAAGCATCCCTGCCCTGGAGGCTGTAGGTGATCTGGTCGTTGTCACCATCTGTCGCACTGACCGGGTTCCCGATGTTCTGACCTGCGCCTGTGTTTTCTGCGATGCTGCGCGTCGTGCTTGTTCCCTCGCTGAACACTGGGGACTGATTGGCTATGGTTGTCCCGGTAACCGATGGCGACCAGTTGCTCACACCTTGAGCATTGCGCGCTCGCACCTGTATCTCGTAACGGGTATTTGCGGTCAAGCTTGTGATTGTCGTCGTTGTGCCGGTTCCAGTATGGGGCCAGTCGGTGAAGCTGCCGCCTGCTGCTTTGTACTGCACGTCGTAGTCGCTGATGGCGGGACCGGGATTCGTCGGTGCTGTCCAGCGCAAGCTCAGGCTGTTCAAGGTCGAGGCCGTGACTACTGGTGCATCGGGTCTATCTGGCGGTTCATTCTCATCTGTGAGGGTGATGGTCACAGTAATGTTTGCACTGCCACCTTCACCGTCCTGTACTCGCACGGTTACTGAATAGCTGCTCTTTGTCTCATAGTCATACGTCACACCCGATCGGGTTCTGAGTTGCCCACTGCCTGAGACTATGGTAAATGCAGAAGCATCCCTGCCCTGGAGGCTATAGGTGAGTCGGTCGCCATCGCTATCTGTCGCGCTGACCGGGTTCCCGATGTTCTGCCCTGCGCCTGTGTTTTCGGCTATGCTGCGCGTCGTGCTTGTTCCCTCGCTGAACACTGGAGGCTGATTGGGTGCGGGTGGAGGAGGGGCACTTCTCACAGTCACGATGACAGCACTGGAGCAGTTGTTACCCGTGTCGGATTCGCCAGTGACTGCATCGACACAGGCGCCGTAGTAATATGTGCCCTCACTCGATGGTGCATTCAAACGAA
>VXTA01000199.1 GCA_009837685.1 Chloroflexota bacterium
CGTCGCAACGATGCCAGTGCGCGTTCCATGTCGAGATCGGAACCGTGTGTATCGATTCGCTCTTGCGCTCTTCGCACGGCCTCTTCCGCTCGCGCTTCGTCGATCTCGTCTTCGCGTTCAGCGGCATCGGCCAAAACCGTCACGTTGTCGGCCAAAACTTCCAGAAAACCGCCTGTTAGAACGACCGCCTGTTCCTCACCATCGACACCAAACCGCATCTCACCGGGTACCAGAGTAGTCATCAACGCGGCGTGCGACGGCAAAACCGTGAGTTCGCCATCCGCTCCAGGGGCAGTGACGTAATCTACGACGCCAGAAAACGTCTCGCGTTCGGCGGTCACTATGTTGAGGCTCATTGGGGCCATTGCGGAACTACTGACTCCTGAGAAGTGTGATGCGATCTCTCGAATGTTGCGGATGCTTAAGCGGCCGCTTGCTCCTGCATTTCTCGGCCCTTGGCGACGGCGTCTTCGATTGTGCCTACCATGTAGAACGCCTGCTCGGGCAGGTCGTCGTGCTTGCCATCCAAGATTTCCAAAAAGCCTTTGACGGAATCTGCACGGCTGACGTAAACGCCAGGTAATCCGGTAAAGACCTCACCCACGAAGAACGGCTGAGTCAGGAAGCGTTGGATCTTGCGCGCTCGCGACACTGTCAACTGGTCTTCATCTGAGAGTTCTTCAATACCCAAGATGGCGATGACGTCTTGCAGGTCCTTGTATCGCTGCAGCACACGCTTCACGCCGAATGCCGCCTCGTAATGGTCGTTACCAACGATTGCTGGCTCCAAAATTCTCGAGTTCGATGCCAATGGGTCGACGGCCGGGAACAGCGCCTGTGCTGCCAACGCGCGGTCAAGCGACACGTTCGCGTCCAAGTGACCGAACGTCGTTACGATACCCGGGTCGGTGTAGTCGTCCGCGGGTACGTAGACAGCTTGGAACGATGTGATCGATCCTGCTTGGGTCGAAGTAATGCGCTCCATGAGGTCGCCCAGTTCGGTAGCCAATGTGGGCTGATAACCGACCGCTGACGGCATTCGACCGAGAAGAGCCGAGACTTCCATACCAGCCAAGATGTATCGGTAAACGTTGTCGATGAAGAGGAGCACATCTTGACCACGCTCGTCGCGGAAGTACTCAGCCATCGTCAAGCCGGTCAGTGCAATACGGGCTCGCGTTCCGGGAGGTTCGTTCATTTGTCCGAATACGAGAGCGGTCGATCCGATGACTCCGGACTCGTTCATCTCGTGCCAGAGGTCATTGCCTTCGCGCGAGCGTTCACCCACACCAGCAAACACAGACACACCGGAGTGCTCTTGTGCGATGTTGCGAATGAGCTCCGTGATGATGACGGTCTTGCCTACTCCCGCGCCGCCATACGCACCCACCTTACCGCCACGGGGGAAGGGTGTAATCAGGTCTAAAACCTTGATGCCGGTCTCCAGAATCTCCGTGGTTCGCGACTGCTCAGCGAATGAGGGCGGCTGGCGATGAATTGGCAAGCGCTCAGCGTCGGACGCTACTTGCTCGCCACCGTCGATCGCATCGCCAAGCACATTGAAGATGCGTCCCAACGAGTTCTCGCCGACAGGCACTGCAACTGGCTGGCCAGTGTCGATGCACTCGGCGCCTCGGGCTAGTCCGTCGGTCGTGCCGAGGGCAAGACATCGCGCCCAATTGTTTCCGACGTGCTGCTCGACTTCAAGCACCAGGCGTTCGCCGTCGACATCCAGTTCAAGACCGTTGTAGATCTCCGGTAGGTCTTCCGGTGGGAATTCGACGTCGACAACTGTGCCGATAACTTGGACAACCTTGCCTTTGCTACCTTGTGCCATTTGTGTGAGGCTCCTATATCCTGTTTCGCCCCGCGTTATTTACTTCACGGGGTCTATTCGTTTCAGCTGGCGATTTCGCAGCAGTCCTTGTAGTTCAATTTCGCGTTTATCTGCAATCAACCTTGCACACCGGCGACACCGCCGACGATGTCCAGCAACTCGCCGGTAATGGCTTCCTGCCGTGCCTTGTTCAGGTCCAACGTCAATTCGTCGATCAATTCATTCGCGTTGTCGGTCGCGTTCTGCATGGCGATCATTCGTGCGGAATGTTCGCTGGCTTGGGCCTCCAAAATCGCGTGGTAGACCTGCGTCTCGATGTACCGCGGGGCCAAGCTGGACAGCACATCTGCTGGTGATGGCTCGTATATGTAGTCGAGATACAACATCGGACCATCGTCGGAACCAGAAACGTCTGTTTCGATCGGAAGCAGCTGTAGGTTGATAGGCTTTTGAACGGTGGTGTTGACGAACTGGGCGTAAATTAGCTTCACGGTGTCAGCTTCGCCGGAGCGGTATCTATCGATGACGAACGAAGAGATATCCAATGTGTCCGCTAACCTTGGTCGGTCCCCGACCGAGAATGTCGCTACCAAAGATTGACCCGTCCTGGCGACAAACCGTTCACCCTTGCGTCCTACGCCCACTGTGTCGATCAGAACTTCAGACGATCTAAACTCCTCAGCTGCAGCTCGAAGGATGTTGCCTACGAGAGCGCCAGCCAAACCGCGGTCAGGGGTCAGCAGTACGAGCAGTTCTCGATGATTTGGTCGCCGCTGCAAGAGCGGATCCAATGTTTCGTCATCGTCTGCCAATCGCATGGTCAAATGCGATAGCACTTCGCGCATCTGATCGGCGTAAGGTCGACCGTTCCGCACCATCTGCTGTGCACGTTGCATACGCGACGCGGCGATCAACTGCATCGCGCTGGTGATCTTTGCGGTGTTGCTAACCGACCTAATACGGTCGCGTATGTCCTTCAGGCTCGGCATGTCTTTGCCTTAGGTTCCTCGCAACTAAGCGGCCACCAAATCTGCGGTCTGTTTGAACGCCGCAACCGCGTCCATCAGCTGCCCGGCAACGTCATCGGTCAGTTCACCAGTTTCGCTGATATTGGCAAGCAATTCTGGCAAGTTGGCCGCCATATAGTCGTACCACTGACTCTCGAAGTCTCGCACTCGCTCAACTGGCACATCGTCCAACGCGCCTTCGTTAGCGACATGGAACAGAGCGACCATGTTCTCGTAGGTTACGGGCGCGTTTTCCTCTTGCTTCAACAACTCGCGGAAGCGTTCGCCACGCGCCAACTGCCGGCGCGTCACAGGATCGAGGTCTTCGGCACCGAACTGTGCGAACGTAGCCAATGCGTCGAACTGCGCCATCTCGGTCTTCAAGCTACCTGCAACGTCTTTCATTCCTCGACGCTGCGCGGATGAACCCACGCGGGTAACCGAGATGCCGGAGTTGACCGCAGGTCTGATACCGGCGTTGAAGAGGTCAGGTTCTAGGAACAGCTGGCCGTCGGTAATCGAAATCACGTTTGTCGGGATGTATGCGGAAACGTCGCCGGCGAGTGTCTCGATGATCGGTAGGGCCGTGATCGAGCCTCCACCGTACTCAGGTGCCATGCGCGCCGCTCGTTCGAGCAATCGGGAGTGCAGGTAGAAAACGTCCCCGGGGTAGGCTTCACGTCCGGGAGGTCGCTTCAGCAACAACGACATCTGCCGGTACGCCCAAGCGTGTTTCGAAAGGTCGTCGTAGACGATCAGGACGTCTCGGCCTTTCGACATGAAATATTCTGCCATCGCGCATCCGGCGTACGGAGCCAAGAACTGGGTCGGTGCTGGATCGGAGGCGTTAGCGGCAACTACAACCGTGTTT
>VXTA01000345.1 GCA_009837685.1 Chloroflexota bacterium
AGTCATCAACCGTGAACTGAAGGATTTACCGGCTATTACTAGGTCGTCTTTCATATCTGCGAATTCTCGGCGGGGTGTGATGCCGCTTAGAAGAGGTTGTGCGACTGCCCGCCATCTACGTTGATGCACGCGCCAGTGATCAAATCGGCATGTTTGGATGCTAGGAACGCAACGGTCGCGCCGACCGGTTCTGGCCACCCGAACTTGCCCATTGGCAGGTTGCGAGCAACGAATTCATTGACAAATTCTGGGGTATTTATCTCTTGGAACCGTTCCCAAGTTCCGCCTGGAAACAGGATCGAACCCGGAGCTACAGAGTTGACCGTCACACCGGTCGGTGCGCTTGAGAGCGCTGCATGTTTCGAAAGAGCGATCATCCCAGCCTTCGCCACCATGTACGGCGCTGTTCCACCGGCTTCGCGCCCGTAGATGCTAGAGATATTGATGATCCGTCCCCAGCCGCGGTCCTGCATTCCCGGAAGCGTCAACTTAATCAATCTGATCGCCGAAAACAGGTTTAGGTCCGTGACCATAGCGAAATCTTCGACGGATGAATTGATCACGTCACTGGTGCCCATGCTCCCGCCCACATTGTTGACGACGATATCGGGCTCTCCCAGATCGGCTTTCATCTGCTCTAACACCTGAGCTGGTGCATCGGCATCACCCATATCGAGCGCGTATCCAACTGCGTTGACGCCGACGGCCGAAATCTCACCGACTGTCGCATCGAGAGTCTCTTTGCCACGGGCACATATCGCCACGTCGACGCCTTCATTCGCCAAAGCCAGGGCAGATTGACGTCCGAGCCCTCTGCTGCCGCCGGTAATGAGTGCTCGCTTGCCTTTGATTCCTAGATCCATCGTCCAGATTCTCCAGTATCTGCCTGACTTGCAGTGTTATGCAGAACTAGTCAAGATTCAAGTTAGTAAGTTCTGGAATCAAGAATACTGCAACCGACGAACGTAGATTCCTAGAATCAGATTCTGATACGTTATCCCAAATCGGGCAATGAGCGCGCCACATGGTTAAAATCGATTGACACAATCGTCGTTAAACGGGCATCAAATTCCCAACTACGATGCAGTTTCGGAAACAAGGCGGAAACCAAAGGTGCTTATAATTAGGGCGTACAGTCCAACGGGACTGTTCGGATACACCCTCAAGGATCACTAATTGACGACCACAGAGACGGAGCAGGCGGCGACCCCGGGAAACGTCGCAGTAATTACTAACGAGCCCGACGGAGCTGATGCGCCAGATGCAGTGCAGGATGTGGTAGCTACGTCCAACGGCGAGGAAGCGAGTGACCAGCCTGAAGAGCTCGATCTGGTATTCCAGTACCTGCCGAAGGAAGGTTTGAGGCGCGGCGACATCATCGATGGCATCGTACTCGATGCCGCACGCGACGGCCTGCTGGTCGACATTCAACAGAAATCTGAAGGCTGGGTCCCTATCCGCGAGACGCGACTGTTGACAGACGAAGAGGGCGAAGACGCTCTCCCCAAGATCGGTGACGAAGTCATACTTTATGTCTCCCGCCCAGAGGGGCCGGAAGGCTACCCACTGCTCTCGATTGACCGCGCGCGTGGCGAGCACGGCTGGCGAGACCTCGAAAAAGCTCGCGAAGCCGAAGAGACGGTCAAGGGTCGAATCATCGGCTCCAACCGCGGCGGTGCCGTAATCCAGGTCAAAGGCGTGCAAGGTTTCGTCCCACTATCTCAACTCGTCGGACCAGCACGCGATCTCTATGTTGGAGATGGCGCACCTCCCAAGCCCGGATTCATCGGGATGGAGATCGACTGCAAAATCCTCGAGCTTAACCGACGGCGCAACCGAGCTATCTTCTCAGAACGCGCCGCACTAGAGGCGATCAACCACATGCAAAAGATGCGCCTCGTGCAGGAGTTGGAGGAAGGCGATATCCGACGCGGACGCGTCGCTGGGATATCCAGTTTCGGCGCTTTCATCGACCTCGGCGGTGCCGACGGCTTGGTTCACATCTCAGAAATGTCGTGGTCCTCGGTAAATCGACCTGACGATGTCGTGAGACTTGGTGAAGACCTCGATGTGTTGGTCTTGAAAGTCGATCGCGAGACTTTGAAGATTGCGTTAAGCATGAAGCGTTTGATGCCAGAACCTTGGGAAAACATCGAGAACCAGCTCAGCGTAGGTCAAGTTGTTGAAGGCAAAGTAACCAAACTGGCGCATTTCGGCGCATTTGCTAGGGTTGGAGAAGGCATCGAAGGCCTCGTACACATCTCCGAACTTACTAACCGACACATCAAGAGCCCCGCGGAAGTGGTAAAAGAGGGTGACGTGAGGAACTTCCGTGTGATACGAATCGAACCAGAACGTCGACGACTTGGTCTGAGCCTCAAACAGGTGGAAGACTCTCAAAGCGAACAAGGCGACGCGGTGGCATCTTCCGGTGAAGCCTCGACCGGCATCGCCGACGGCGGTTTCGAAGATCTTTTTGACGATTGATATTTGCGGGCGCGTAGGGCGTCCGTGACAACCTGACTGAAGGGAGCGTTGAGCAATGCCCGACAGCAGTGAACGTGGTTTCAACATGTTCTCGGCACCCGCGCGGCGGGTGTTCGAGACGGCTCAGGAGGAAGCCAAGCGATTCAATCAGCGGTACATCACCGCTGAGCACCTTCTGCTTGCTTTGCTGGGCGAGAAAGAGGGTGTAGTCGCCCAGGTCTTTACCAACCTCAAGGTCGATGTGCGCGAGATGCGCACGGCCCTTGAGTTTTCCATCAACCGCGAAGCAACCCCCGGCGACCGTCCGCCGAGCCTCGGTCCGAGAGCTAAGAAAGCGATTCGCCTCGCTGTTGATGAAGCTCGATTAACCGAACTCAACCGAGTCGGTACTGAACATCTCCTGATTGGTCTACTGCGCGACGGCGAAGGAACCGCCGCAGAGCTGCTCAACTCCAACCAAATTACCCTCGACCGAGTTCGCGACGAGACACAGAAGCTCGAAACCGGTACGAAACGCTCGCGCCGCAAAGGCGGTGCCGACGACAAAAAGAAACGCACCCCAATGCTAGACAGCATGGGTGTCGATCTCACCGAACTCGCCTCCGACGGAAAATTAGACCCGGTAATCGGTCGCGACACCGAACTCGAGCGAGTGATTCAGATACTGAGCCGCCGCACCAAGAACAACCCCGTACTTGTCGGTGACCCTGGAGTTGGAAAAACCGCAATCGTTGAAAAACTCGCCACAACCATTGTTGACGGCGCGGTTCCAGACATGCTCAAAGGACGCCGTGTCGTGGCGCTGGACATGGGTTCCCTCATCGCCGGCACCAAGTACCGCGGCGAATTCGAAGAGCGGATGACAAAAATCATCGCCGAGTTGAAGGCAAACCGCGAGTGCATCCTCTTCATCGAAGAGATCCACACGTTGGTGGGCGCTGGTGCCGCAGAAGGCGCAGTCGACGCTGCCAATATCCTCAAACCCGCGCTGGTTAGAGGCGAGTTGCAAGTCGTCGGTGCAACAACACACGACGACTACCGCAAACACATCGAGCGCGACGCGGCCCTTGAGCGCCGTTTCCGCCCGGTCAAGGTGGAACCGCCTGACGTCGAAGAGACCGTAAAGATCCTGCACGGCGTCAAGAAGCAATACGAAGACCACCACCAGCTGACGATTGCCGACGAGGCCATCGAGATCGCAGCGCAACTGGCCGATCGATACATCGT
>VXTA01000321.1:0-3222 GCA_009837685.1 Chloroflexota bacterium
CCTTCGTTGTTGGATACGACAACCAAGATAGGCAGGTTGTATCTGACAGCGGTGTCGAAGTCTTGGATGTTCATGCCTAACGACCCGTCACCGTGCAAGGAAACTACCTGTTTGTCAGGTTTCGCCAACTTAGCGCCAATTGCAAACGGTAGTCCGACGCCCATGCATCCCGTCGCACCCGAATTCAACCTGTGCCCTGGCACATAAGTCGGTATCGACTGTCGGCCATAATGCAGGATCTCGTTGCCGTCGACGGTCAGTATCGCGTCGCGATCCATGACCTCACGCAGCTCTTTGCACAGTCGCAACGGGTGGATCGGAACCTGCTCGGAGTTCTCCAGTTGTTCAGATCGTTCGCGCCGGTTGTTCTCGATATCCCGTAGATACTCAACCCAGCCAGATGTGGATTTCGATTTCATCCCTGAGCGCGACACTTCCGAGTTGATCTGTTGCATCGCTGCCCTGGCATCCGCGACTATGCCAATATCCACTGAGCGATTGTGGCCGATTTCTCCGGCATGAACATCGACCTGGATAATCTTGGCCTGCGGAGAGATGCGACGTCCGAAGGTCATGATCCAGTTGAAGCGCGTCCCTACAACTAACACCGCGTCGGTTTCTCGGAACGCTGTCGAACGAGCCGCGGGGAAGGAAACGGGATGGTCTTCAGGTATGAGACCGCGGGCGATTGGCGTGGTGTAGAACGGTATGCCCGTCCGATCCACGAACTCTTGGAGTTCATCCCAAGCGCCTGACCACCAAGGACCGCTGCCTGCCAGTAATATCGGTCGCTCGGCCTCTGAGAGGATTTTGACTGCTTCTGCGATCTTGTCGGGATCCGCGCTTGGGGGCGATACCGCGCTTGCACGGGTGGGGGATTCTGCCTCGCTCTCGTCGACCTCTCCATAGAGAACATCTTCGTTGCACTCGACGTAGACGGGCCCCGGGCGGTCGCTCATTGCGGTTCGAAACGCGGTCGAGATGTGCTCCGGCATGCGCGCGGGATAGGTTGGGCGGATGACCGATTTGGACACTGGCCCGAATATATTGGGCAGATCTACTTCTTGGAAGCCGTCGCGGTAGACATCCCGCAAAGGCCCGGCACCACCGAGGGTGACCATTGGGGCTGCGTCTATAAATGCGTTGTAGATCCCCGTTAGCAAGTTCAGCGTGCCGGGGCCGGATGCTGACGTCGTCACGCCTGGGGTGCGTTTAATTCGGGCGTAGGCATGAGCCGCCATCGCTGCCGCTTGTTCGTGTCGGAAATCGACAGTGCGGATGCCGAAATCTTCCGAGTTGTTGACGATTTCGTAGTTCGGTCCACCCATCAAGTAGAAAAGGCAGTCGGCCCCCTCTTCCTTCAGGGTTCGGGCGATCAGATAACTTCCGTCAACTTTTGGCATGGATTCAAGGTTATATCGCTGATCAAAAGCCAAATGCTGGTACGCGTCCTGAACCTGAAGGGGATACGACCAACGAGCAAACGGGCATCGAATGCTAGATCTGCATCTCCCTTAAGCGCATCGCACCAGTCTCAGGGAAGGCCGAGAGGTATCGCAACGGATCGTTTTGTCGAGGTTCGTCATCGTCCCGCATCGCCTCGGTTATAAGTGCGACGCCCGAATTGAAGTCGTCGATATGGATGTATTCCGGGATGATGGATCCATCATCTTCGGTGTTGTGCCACGCTCCGAGGGGAAACGAAGTTCCTGTAACGCTATAGCCGTGCGCCTTAAACGCGCTCGCTTCACAACCGCCCGCCCCCATCAGGGTGCGTTGCACCTTGAAACCGTCTGCTGATCCGTGCTCCGAGATTCGATGCGCCGCGGCATGTAAAACCGCCTCGGCGTTGTGATCGAAGGTGGTCATGCGATCACCTACGCGAATGACTACGCCGTTGCCCTGTTTCGCGTTGTCGCTCTTCAAACTCGTCTCAACGGAAACGATGATGGCGTCTTTGTGAACAACTTCGTCATCGGCGGCAAGTGCTGCACCGACAAGGCCGACCTCTTCGGCTCGAGTGAATAGACCGACGATGGGGCGATTATTCGATCCATCTTTTTTGATCGCGATCAATGATGCCAAGATCGCCGCGCAACCGGCGAGGTCATCGAGCTGTCTCGCACGGATAAATTCGCCTTTGACGTCGAAACTGTCCAAGTCCAAGACCACAGCCGCCGGGTAAGTGAGATTGGAGGCTCTACGAACAATTGAACCAGTTTCTGGTTTGATCATCACTCGGTCGGTACGAGCGAAGCGACCGTTGCCGACTTGACGCAACAGGCCGTGAGATTCGATGATTCCGTACATCGTCGTTCCGTCGCGAGCGACGATGCGAACTCCTGTTCCTAGGTCGTAGGCTCGGGAACCCAATCCGCCGCGTGGCTCGGCGACAATCAGTTCTTCGTCTTCGTTCACTTCCACCGTCTCGATTGCTTCGAACCCCGGATGGTCCATGTGCGCCACGAACACCAGCGGGGGCTTGGACTCTTCACCGTTGATCTCTGCGATTATGTTTCCCCAACGGTCTCGTCGAACATCGATCCCATAATCGCTGAGGATCGTCGATATTTCGCGTGCGACTCGCCACTCGTGATATGAGACCGTGGGTTGCAAGCAGAGCCGTTCAAGGATTTCAAGCGCTTCCATGATCGGAAATCATACGCGATGGGGATGCCTAGATATCATTCCGAGCGCAGAGAGGAATCCAAACCCTTTACCCGGTGAGTGCCAGATCAGATTCTTCACTCTCTGCACTCTGAGCGAATGTAGAATTCGTGTCGAAACGTCGGATAGCCGATTCTGGTGTACATCCTGATTCGAGGAAGATCGATATGCCTAATGTGTTGGTACTTTCAGGTCCTGCCCTGCCGTTGCTGAAGATGGCTGAGGAGATGAAGCCTGAAGGATATGAATTAAACGTCTGCACTAGTGAAACTGAATCGGACGAGGTGGAACGGCTTTCGAATGAGGCAGATTTTGTGCTGGCGTTCGGGCACGGTGTCTCGGAAGAGATCCTGCGCGCGGGAAGGAAACTCAAGCTGGTCCAACTTTGCTCCGCGGGTTACGACGGAGTCAACCTGCGGGTAGCAGGTGAGTTAGGAATCCCGGTAGCTAACAACGGTGGAGCGAACGCCATTCCGGTCGCCGAATTCGCGATGACGCTGATATTGGCCTGTCACCGGCATCTTCCGATCGCGCACAACGAAACTCGTGCCGACG
>VXTA01000321.1:3232-3705 GCA_009837685.1 Chloroflexota bacterium
CCGACGCGTGGATGCGACCTGAGATCGATGGTTACGACTCGTACGAGCTATTGGGCAAGACGGTCGGCATCGTGGGCGCGGGGCGTATCGGATCGACACTCGCAAGATTGCTGCGCGGTTTCGAGACCACTACTCTTTACACCGATCTCGTGCGCTCTGAAAAAGCCGAAAGCTACGGCGCGAAACGCGTCGATCTCGACGAACTGCTCATGGAGTCGGATGTTGTTTCTCTGCACACCAACTTGAATTCTGGTTCTCACAAGTTGATTGGCGAACGCGAACTTAGCCTGATGAAGAAGTCGGCATTGCTGGTCAACACTTGCCGCGGACCAGTAGTGGATGAGACGGCGTTGATTGAGGCTTTGAGGAACGGTGATATTTGGGGTGCGGGCCTGGATGTGTTTGAGATTGAGCCGGTTGAGGCGGATAATCCGCTTCTGACTATGGACAACGTCGTTGTGGCACCGCATGTC
>VXTA01000271.1 GCA_009837685.1 Chloroflexota bacterium
CCCCCGGCTCCATCCCACCAGCCGGCAAAGCCCACTGCTTGTTATCCCCCCGCCGTATCAACAAAATCCGCCCACCACCATCAAAAATCACCGCCCGCGCCGCAGGCACTATGTAACTCGGGGCCATCTGAATTTCCTTTCCAGCAACAACCAACGGTTTCCCCCGTTAACGGGGCAAATGTCCGACAGACAAAGAGTAATCCCCTCTCCCTTGATGGGAGAGGGCTAGAGCCTGCCCCGGACTTGATCCGGGGGTGAGGGTGAAATGGGACAAAAGGGAGGGGGGCAATCCCACCAATCCCTAAATCCCCGTAATCCCCGGTTCAGACATTCTTAAAATGGATACATCGATTCGACTGTACTTCACTGAGAGAGCGGGACAGGATTCATGGCAACGCAATCAACTCGACGCGCTGGCGCAAAGCGGAACGGACGCGCACCGGGCAAGTGGCGATCTTGGGAAACCACCGAAGGTGCGATCCGAGCGCCCCACCGCTCCATGATGCGAGCCATGGGCATGTCCGATGCCGACATCGATGCCCCGTTCGTCGGCGTCGCCTCTACTCATAACGAAGTAACACCCTGCAACTCCGGCATCAAACCCCTCGTCGATGAGATCAAGGTCGGCGTCCGAGCTAACGGCGGATCGCCCTTCGAATTCGGCACGATCACCGTTTCCGACGCCATATCTATGGGCACCGAAGGAATGCGCGGCTCCCTCATCAGCCGCGAGATCATCGCCGACTCCATCGAAACCGTCTGCTTCGCCGAGCGTTACGACGGGCTAGTCGCCGCGGCCGGTTGCGACAAGTCCCTGCCCGGCGCAATGATGGCCATGGCTCGCCTCGACATCCCATCCGTGTTCGTCTACGGCGGCTCGATCCTACCTGGTCACTGGAAAGGCGAGGACATCCAGATCCAGACCGTCTTCGAAGCTGTCGGACAGATCCAAGCCGGCCAGATCGACGAGGACGAACTATACGGCATCGAAACGAACGCATGCCCCGGACCAGGCTCGTGCGGCGGCATGTTCACCGCCAACACCATGTCCTCCATCGGCGAAGCGCTCGGTCTGTCGATCCCCGGTGCGGCGTCGGAACCGAACGTCGATCAGCGCAAGCGTGCATCCTCGCGCGAAGCCGGTGCCGCCGTCATGAACCTCCTGCGAAAAGGCATCTACCCGCGCGACATCCTCACCCGAGAAGCATTCGAAAACGCCGTCACTCTAGTCGTCGCCATGGGCGGCTCCACGAACACCGCGCTCCACCTGCCAGCCATCGCACATGAGGCGGGCATCGACCTAACCCTCGACGACATCCACGCCATCTCCATGCGCACCCCGCTCATCGCCGACATGAAGCCGGGCGGCAAGTACGTCATGTTCGACCTCGACCGCGTCGGCGGCGTACCACTCGTCACGAAACGTCTACTCGATGCGGGCCTCATCCACGGCGATTGCATGACCGTAACCAGTCAAACCATGGCCGAAAACCTCGCCGACGTCGACACCAACCCAGACGAAAATGACGTCGTCCGCCTAGTCGATGACCCTCTATCAGAGAACGGCGGGCTAGTCATCCTCCACGGCAACCTCGCACCCGACGGCTGCGTGCTCAAGGTCGCCGGACACCAGTTCGGCGCACGCTTCTCAGGTCCCGCCAAAGTCTTCGACCAAGAAGAGCAAGTCATGGCCGCCCTCCAGAGACGTGAAATCGAAGCCGGCGATGTCGTCGTCATCCGCTACGAAGGACCGAAAGGCGGCCCCGGAATGCGCGAGATGCTGGCGGTTACCGGTGCCCTCGTCGGACAAGGCCTCGGCGAAAAGGTCTACCTCATCACCGACGGACGCTTCTCTGGCGGCTCCCACGGCTCCATCATCGGACACGTCGGCCCCGAAGCCGCAGTAGGCGGCCCCATCGCCGCCGGCCAAGACGGAGCCACCATCGAAATCACCCTCGACGACTTCGAACTTAGCCTAAAAATCTCGGAAGAGGAGTTACAGAACCGATTGAGCCAGTGGCAACCCAAACCCCCACCCTACACCCGCGGCTCCCTCTCCAAATACATAAAACTAGTCCAACCCGCCTCCACGGGTGCGGTGACGGGGTAAGGGGTTTGAAAGCAAATCGATTGCGGTCGACCACCTGCTACACTCACCCCCTAACGGCACACCTGTTGCCGCCGATCACAAGTGAGGTCTGCCATGCCCCTGAAAACCGTTGCTCCTGAAATTCTTGAAGGTCTTGCTGAGTTCGATTCGGCTACTGTGCAGAATGCGGCGGCGATTGTGTACGGAGGCTACATCTCCGAGCATATCGATTACTCGGGGCCGGATCTGAATCCTTATCTTTACGATCTTGATGGTTCTGGCAAGGCGACAGTCGGCTATGCAATGACCTCCACTTGGACGCCGTTGCATGAGCCGGTGCCGGAGGTGACGGGTCGGCACGACTACATGGACTCGATCGCTTACGCCAACGCTCCTACGATCGTGGTGCAGCAGGATATCGATCTCCCGCCACGACGCGGTGCCATCATCGGCGATGGTATGGCGTATCAGATGGTGGCTCTAGGTGCAGTCGGCGCGGTTACCGACGGCAACGCCCGCGACGTGCCGGGCATCAAGAAGGCTGGATTGGCTCTCTGGGCAACCGGTCGAGTCCCCGGTCACGGACCATTCAACATGATCGACCACGGCATCCCAGTGGAGGTCGCTGGCCTCCGCATCCTCCCGGGCGACATCCTCGTATGCGACGGCGACGGGGTAACCCGAGTCCCCGTAGATCAAGCCGAGGATATCTTGAAACAAGCCCACGAGGTGCGCGAACGCGAAGGCAAGACGTTTGCCTACTTCTCGAAGCCGGGGTTCACGTTGGAGGATTGGGAGAGCTACAAGGCCAACGGCATACCGTGAAGACGGTCGCGCCTGAAGTCCTCGAAGGTCTCGCCGATTTCGATTCGGCGACGGTCCAGAACGCCGCGGCCATCGTGTACGGCGGCTACATATCCGCGCACATCGACTACTCCGGCCCCGACCTGAAACCGTATCTCTGGAACCGAGACGGATCGGGTAAAGCCGTCGTCGGGTACGCGATGACATCTACATGGATGCCAATCAATGGCATCGATGGTCAGTCCCAGGAGCCGAGCGGTCGTTGGGAATACTACGATGCCATCGCAAATCTCGACGCTCCGGCCATCGTCGTGCAGCAGGATATCGACACCCCGTCCCGACGCGCCGCAGTCCTCGGCGATGAAATGGCGCACCAGATGGCAGCCATCGGAGCCGTCAGCGCGGTGGTAGACGGCAACGCCCGGGACATTCCGGGCATCGATCGCGCAGGGTTGTCGCTGTGGGCGACAGGGCGTGTGCCTGGTCACGCTTACTTCGCAATGATCGATCACAGCATTCCGGTAGATGTAGCCGGGTTGCGGATTTTGCCCGGGGATATTCTGGTCTGCGATGGGGATGGGGTTACTCGGGTACCGGTGGATGTTGCTGAAGATGTCTTGAAGCAGGCGCACGAGGTCCGGGAGCGGGAGGGTAAGACGTTCGCGTATTTCTCGAAGCCGGGGTTCACGTTGGAGGGTTGGGAGAGATATAAGAGGGATGGGGTTTAGTCGGTCACCCTCACCCTAGCCCTCTCCCATCAAGGG
>VXTA01000274.1 GCA_009837685.1 Chloroflexota bacterium
ACTCAGCCCAAAGCGTCTCCACTTCTTCCTTCAACGCCCGATATTCCCTTCCCGACGTGGCAATCCGATCCGGATCGTCATACAACTCAGGATTGCTGAACGCCTCATCCAACTCCGATATCCGATCCTCGCGTTCTGACAAAGATCTACTCAGATCCTCGATCTGCTTCGCAAGCCTGCGAGATTCGTCCTTGAGCGACTGCCTCCGACGCTCATCGGCATCGATCTGATTGCTTGCCGGGGGAATATAGCCGCCCTTGGCCCAGTCGTATTCCGATGCATCGGCAACCTCGCCGTTAATCTCTGTGCTCGCGCTCTTCGCTTCAGCCTCAACCTGCTTCCGGTACAGATAGCCGTCGTAGTCACCCGGGTAGACCGTCGGCTGACCACCGTCAATCTCGACAATCTTGTTCGCAACCTGCCGTATCAGCGTTCGGTCATGCGTGATGAAGCATATCGTGCCGCGATAATCTCCGAGAGCGTCCGCAAGAATCTCCCGCGAAGCGATGTCGAGATGGTTCGTAGGCTCATCCATGAAGAGCAGATTGCTCGGTTGTAAGAGCAGCTTCGCCAAAGTCACCCGCGCCTTTTCGCCGCCGGACAGCACTGAGATGGACTTGCGGATGTCGTCGCCGCTGAACAGGAACCCGCCTAGCGTGTTTCGCAGGTTCTGCTCCGACTCCGTCGGAGCCGCCTTTTGCAACTCCTCGATGATCGTGTTGCGCGGATCGAGCAGTTCCAATACGTGCTGCGCGTAATACGTCGTGATCACGTTGTACCCGGTCTTTCGCTGACCTCCATCAAACGGCAGGACACCCGCAAGAATCTTCAGCATCGTCGTCTTGCCAGCACCGTTCGGGCCTACCAACGCCGCACGATCGCCGCGCGAAAGCGACAGGTCAACTCCTTCGTAGACCACGTTGTCCCCGTAAGACTTGCTGATATTCGTAAGCGATATTGGCTCCGCACCTCCCCGCGGTGGTTCCGGGAACGAATAGCTGACCTTCTTGGTGGCTCTCGGCAACTCGATGATTTCGATCTTTTCGAGCTGCTTCAACCGGCTCTGCACCTGACTCGCCTTGGATGCCTTGTAACGAAAACGCTCGACAAAGCGCATCTGCTGCTTCATCTGCCGCTCCTGCCTTGCCGCGGACGCACGTTTGGTCTCAAGAACGCTCTCACGCGCAACCAGATACTCGTCGTAGTTGCCACGGAAAAGCACCACCTCGTCAGGCTCGATAGCGAGAACTTTAGTGGCTGTCTGGTTCAGAAATTCCCGGTCGTGAGACGTCACGATAACGCCGCCCTGAAAACCAGACAGATACTTCTCGAACCACACGTTCGCATCGAGGTCTAGGTGGTTGGTTGGCTCGTCGAGCAGCAGCAGGTCGGGATTCCGGAACAGTATCTTGGCTAGTCCTGCCCGCATCACCCATCCGCCGCTGAACTCGCTCATCGGCCGTAGGAAGTCGCTCTGTTTGAAACCCAAGCCTGATAGGATCGCTTTCGCCTCATGCTCACGGTCCTCACCACCCGCCGCTTCCAACTCCTCGTCTAGCTTGGTCACACGATCCAGCAACCGACTCTGTTCGTCAGCATAGGCCTCCTGCGACAACGCCTCCCATGTTGCGGCGATCTCATCCACTAGAGCGTTCACCTCCGCACCCGCGTCCAGCACCTCCTGAAGCAACGGCTTGTCGCTAAACGCCTCGGGCTCCTGCGTCAGATAGCCGATGGTTACGTTGCGTTGTCTGTTCACATCCCCCGAATCCTGATCGACTTCACCGGCCAGAATGTCCAGAAGCGTCGTCTTACCCGAACCGTTCGCTCCGATAAGCGCAACCCGATCCCCAGCGGCCACACTCAACGTGAGCCCGCTGAACAGCGTCCTCTCCGAATAGGTTTTGCTGATGTCGGATGCGAATAGCATGTCGTACCGCCCAAACTGTCATCCTATCCGCAGGTAGCAAATACAAGGAAAGTTTGCGGATTTTGTAAGGGATTAGAGTTGGTGGAGCTGAGGGGACCGTAGATAGCACCATTTTCGAAATGGCGGCTCCCCTGTGACCCCTTTTCTACCTAATCGGTCAGTTTAAATCGCCTTG
The DNA here is from genome assembly GCA_009837685.1 of Chloroflexota bacterium. GTDB lineage: Bacteria > Chloroflexota > Dehalococcoidia > Lucifugimonadales > Lucifugimonadaceae > Bin127. The sequence goes on from VXTA01000274.1 coordinate 2,106, forward strand.
CGGGAATTTGTATCGGGCGTATGGTCACGGCTCGCAAGGTTCTGTTCGTAGCTCGATCGGTTCGGCGCTTACGCCGAAGTCTCTGAGGTAGGTCTCGCCATCGCCTTCCGGCGTGATTCTGACATAGATGAGATCGTCGCATCCGTTCAATTCGTCGAATTTGATGCGGTATCCGGGGGCCTCGGTATCTTCGCCTACATAAGCCTGGTAATTCGCACGGTCTTCGGCCACGCGATAGACGTAGACGTAGTATTCGTCGACGCCGTCGATTGGGTCCCAGACGATGGTCCAGCCTTCGGGGTCATCTAGGACTTTTACGTTGGAGGGTGCGGGCGGGACGGTGGGCCTGTCTGTGTCTACGATGATCCTGAACCGAGTTGGTTCGGGGTGCGCTTGGCCGCAGTCGACGCGGTCTTCGCTGTGGTCCTCGGAGAACAGGTAGAAGTGGTATTCGCCTTCTGGGAGGTCTTCGAGCGCCGTGATGGTGTAGCCGGAACCAGTCTCGTGCCAATGCTCGTAATATGGTTGCGGGGCTATGTACCAGATCGCCAAGCGATGTCCGAACCCGTGGCTGACGGCGTCCCATTCGTTGGCAATGCGCTCAAATTCCGCGTGGTACGAGACCTCGAAGAGGTCGGCGTCCTTGCCTGTCAGCCAGAATTGAAATCCGCTATAGTTTTCGTTGTAGTCAGCGTAGCTCCAGACTGTTTCACCGGCGCGCACTGGCGCGCGCTCGCCGTTGAAGATTATGTCGTGGTCGCGGTACCACTCGTGTCCCCACGGGGTGCCCCGATAACGCCAAGGGTCTCTGCCTTTAGACCAGTATTTGTATCGGACGCAGTGTTGCCATCTTTGGTCGTCTCGTCGTTCGTATTCTTCGACGACGCTGGTGATCCTCTGTCTCGTCTCATCGAGACTGATCCGCTCGTTGCGAGCCGCGTTGTAAACCCTCCCTTGCTCGCTGGCCAGCCAAGAGCTGTGACCATTTTGAGATCCTTCGGTGACCTCGTCGGCGTATCCGAGGTTGTAGGAGCCTGATTCGTCCGTGGGCTTCAGGAAAGCGATGCCTTCTTGCGACTCGATAAACTGACCGTGCACATGCTCGAACGCGGCCGCGGCGCACTCGCCTTCTTCCTCGGTGTTGAACACGCTTTGACCTTCAACAACAACTGTCATCTCGTCCGGCCCGCCACCCTTTAGATACTCTCTGACGCGCAGGTGAACCTCGATCAAAAGCGTTCTCTCGAAACCGTCGTAGTAGGAAGGATTCAGGAGTTTTGACTTCACGCCGTCAATGGAGACTACTTCAGGATCGACGCTTAGAACTTGAGCAAGGACTACTAGATCGTTGTCCAACACTCGTTGTTCGAGCACGCCCGATCCGAGTTCTGGCCCCGGGCTTACCCACCAAGTACCGCCACCCACAAACCTGATGTCGTATTTGTCAAGGCAATCGTGGCCGGTGTAACGATCGACGCGCGTTACGAC
>VXTA01000313.1 GCA_009837685.1 Chloroflexota bacterium
CAATGGACCGGGGGGACTTTTCGGGCTTGTTCACACGCATCTGACCTGCGCGATACCGAACACTTCATACTACGAATACTTCCCCGGCGGTTCCCGCGACGAACTAGGACGCGAGATTGGTCTGCTCAATCCGCCAGTCCCGCGGGATGGCAAAGTGACGCCGCCAAACCGGCCAGGATGGGGTGCGGTTTGGGACTGGCAGTATTTCAACTCGGTGCGAGTTGCGGAGTTTTAAGCGCAATAATCCGCACTCAGATACTTCAATTCGTCGAAACTCGTTCGTTTCGGTCTTGTTTTCGCGCCACGTCCTATGAGTTGTGGTATACATTCCCTCACGTCACGGCGCACTTCACAGTTTGGCCGCAGGCACCGTTTGATACTCGCGGATCGTGAAGACATTGCGCCGGCTCAAATCCTTTAAGGAGGATAAGCATGAAGTTTTTAGGTAAGAGGACGCGATGGTCCGCTCTCATCCTGCTGCCCGTCTTGCTGGCGGTGCCACTGGTCATCGCGTGTGGCGAAACTGTCACCGAGACGGTCATCCAGACTGTCGTCGTCGAGAAAGAGGTCGTTGTCGAGAGGGAAGTAGCTGGAGAGACCGTCGTTCAAACTGTCGTCGTCGAGAAGGAAGTCGTCGTCGAGAAAGAAGGCGAGACCGTAGTCCAGACCGTCGTGGTCGAGAAAGAGGTCGAGGTTGAGGTACCGGTCGTCCAGACCGTCATCGTCGAGAAAGAAGCCGCGGCCGCTCCTGGCGACCTAGTCACTGGCAACCCGCAAGGAACACTCATCATCGCCGAAGGCGGCGTGGGTGTCCCTGTCGGATATCCCGAGCAGTGTGTCCCCGGCTGCGGTAACCAGAAGTTCCGCATGGGCGCATACGAGACGCTCCTATGGCTAGACTCCAGTGCCAACGCAGTCCCGCGACTCGCGACTGCTTGGACCGTCGCGGACGATCAGTCTTGGGTCGACTTCGACATTCGTCGCGGCGTGCAGTTCCACGGCAGCTATGGCGAAATGACCGCGGAAGACGTGGCGTGGAGTTTCAACAACGCCAACCCGAATACCAATCCCGACTCCCGACATGACCAGGCCGGAGACTTCCGCGCCATGGCCACCGAGTTTGAGGTCATTGATCCAAGCAAGGTTCGAATGCATGTCAACCTTTGGGAAGTCGGCGTTCTCCGCCGCAACCTCAGCCCCTACTGGCAGAGCATGGGCGTCCACAGCAAGAAAGTCTTCGACGAGTTTGGACCTGAAGGCATGGTCGACGAATTCATCGGCACGGGACCATTCGTCTTCGAGACATGGTCATCCGACGACCGCGCCGTCTTGAACGCGCAGAGCGCGCACTGGCGCAAGGTCCCCGAGATGGCCCGCGTCGAGATCCTCGCAGTACCGGAAGCCGCAGTCCGCAAGACGATGCTCGAGACTGGGCAGGCACATGCCGCCAACATCGCGCTTAAGGACGTCCCAGAGCTAGTCGAGCAAGGCTTTAGTGCGGATCCGACAGCGGCACGCATGAACGGCCTCTATTTCGGTGGAAACTACTGGCAAACCCATCACTACGCTGAAGGGACAGAGCTAGAGCGGCCCGGATACGACACCTCTCTTCCTTGGGTAGGAGAGTACGGCAACGAAGAGTCGATGCAGAGCGCGATCAATGTGCGACAAGCACTTGCCGCGGCGGTCGACCGTGAAGGCATCAATGCCGCCATCCTCAATGGGCTTGGCTACGTGAACCACATCACGAACATTTCCGTCAACTCACAGACCTGGGCTGAGAACGCCGAATCGCATGGTTGGGCATACAGTTTCGACCGCGATGAAGCGAAGCGCCTGATGAATGAAGCTGGTTGGGGTGATGGATTTGAGGTCACCGTATGGACCGGAGCCGGCACTAGTCAAGAGATCGTTGAGGCCATCGCTGCAGAATGGCTCGCAACTCTCAACGTCAGCGTCAGTCTCGATCTTTCGCCATACTCGGAACACCGTCCGAACTTGGTGAACCTGTCGTTCAACCAGATTCAGTACCGGACATGTGGCGACAGTTTCTCGGCTTTGAGCGTTGACCTGCCGAAGTCTAACGAGACGACGTCACACAAGATCGGCGGCACTATCTGTGCTGCTAGTATCTTGCCGAGATGGGACGAGATCTTCGACCAGATGACGAAGGAACTTGACCGGCGCAAGCGTACCGAACTTGCTATTGAGCACTTCGACTATGCCCGCGAAGTCTCCATCAACGTCGGAGTGAACGAGACGCCAGCGTTCAACACTTACGATGGCGATAAGATTCTGAACTGGCCCATACCGCCGCAGATGTGTATCGGCGGTTGCACTTGGTTCAACCTTGAAGAAGTCGAGTGGGCACCGTAGAACCCACTAGTTGAAATGGGACGCTGGCCCCTATGAACGGCGTCTCACCGGTGCGCCTGCGCCTTCGCGATTCGATTGATCGGATTGCGGGGGCGCAGGCAATCCTGTCTTAACGATGCGCAGTTTCCTCGCACGCCGCGTCCTGTACGGCATCATCGCCATTCTTGGCGCCCTCCTCGTCATATTCGTCCTTTCGCGCCTTTCGGGCGATCCCTTGGATCTTTATCTCGATGAATACGGCGGTGCGCTGGCTGAAGAGACTCGCGAACGCTTCCGACAGGAGTTAGCGCTCGATCAACCCGTCGTATTCCAATAATTAATCTGCGAAGGTAGATACCTACGAGTCCAATACGGCGACAGCCTCATCCACCAACGCCCGGTCATCACCGTTGTCAAAGAGCGTTTCTGGACCTCCATACAACTGGGTGTAATCGCATGGATATTCGGGACGATGCTTGGTGTACCGCTCGGCATCGTGTCCGCAGTTCAACGTGGCCGATTGCTCGATTACGTCGCGCGGGGCATCGCGCTGGTCGGCCAAGCAGCGCCCGTCTTCTGGGTTGGGATAATGGCAATCCTCATATTCTCCGGTGAACTGGAATGGCTGCCTTCGGGAACGCGAGGAGACGGTTTCGCGGTGCGAAACTACATCCTGCCTTCAATCGTCCTTGGGTGGCTTCCGGCTGCCGCGTACCTTCGGCTGACGCGATCGTCGATGTTGGAGGTCCTTGAATCTGAGTATGTGAAATTCGCTCGAGCCAAGGGGGTCGAATCGAGCTTTGTGATCTGGAAACATGCTTTCCGGAATGCGGTGATTCCGCCACTGACTCTTTCGGGATTGATATTGATTGGTTTCATCAATGGCACTACGGTTATTGAAACGGTGTTTTCGTGGCCCGGACTGGGACGCGTGGCCGTACAGGCCGTTCAAGGCAATGATTTTCCCCTCATATCTGCCATCACATTCCTCACTGTCGTCCTATACGTCGTCGTTGTGCTGACGATGGATGTTCTTTACGCAATATTGGATCCGAGGATCCGATATGCATAGCCATTAGAGATGACCACCGATTCGCGACAACAAACAATCAGCGACGCTGCGTCGGCGCCGACGGCGGTTGGTCGGCACCACACGCTCGGTTGGATCGGATACGGTTTCTACATCCTGCGACGCTGGCCGATCATCCCGGCAT
>VXTA01000316.1:0-3015 GCA_009837685.1 Chloroflexota bacterium
GGCTAATAGGAATGTGCTGATCTACGCGATGTAATACGAGACCAGCGGTCGCGAGGAGATGGCAGGCGGTACTACATCCTATCACTGCGGCAGTGGTTCGCACGAACCTAACCGAGAGCGGAATGATGTTTGGCGTTGCGGAAGCAGCCCAGCGAATGAACGAGACGGTGCTGGAGATGTTGTTTACACCCGTGACGAGGTCAACGGGAACGATGAGTTGCTTCTACGTGTAAGGTCAGACGGCGTCGAATCTTATGTGAATCTATATCTGTCTGAGACTGGACTCTTCACAGGGAGGTACGAGGGGTACATAAGGTTGACGGATGCCAATGGTGATGGCACCGAGATCGATCAATCTGGTTCTCCCACGGATTGGGGAGCCAAGGTTAGGCACGGCAGATCAGGCAGCCGGGAAGCTGACGCCGCCGTCATCGGTGTCGCGAGCGGGCCAGTAACGATCGAGTATCGAGATTCCAGCGGGCGTCGTCAGAGTTTGCGGATCGCGATTGATTACGAACCGCCGCGGATAACGATCGATACGCCGCGCCATCTGTCGTCAAGCGATGACCACTCACCCGATTTCATCGGGTCGTTCGAGGACTACGATGCAGGGCTGGCTCAAGAATCGTTCCGCCTTGTGGTCGATAACGATGCGGATGCCTCTCGTAATTCGGACTTCGCGCTGGATGGAATAGCTCCGAAGGCAGGAGTGAGGGGAAGCGGGACTAATGGAAGCGTTTCGCGCCGGGCCGACTATATCGGCTATAACACATCCGGCAATGACCCCTTCGGTGTCGTCGATCCTGATCGTCTTTTCGATTTGGGCGATGATTCTTGTCGCAATCAGAATGTTTGCTACGTCACCGCGGATCGGTACAGAGACGGCGCTTCGTCGGGGCGGTTCGATGATTCTGTGCGCTTGCGGTTGGACGGTGACGACTTGGAGTTCGGCGTCGATTTCCAAGCGTTTGTAGTGGACCTAGCCGGCAACGTCGGTTTCTCTGATTCGGATCCGGACAATCCGTACTTTATTAATGACCTGGGTGTGGAGAACTCGAGAGAGCGGATCGTACCAAACGTTTTGGGTTATTACTCGGCGCACATCTTCGGTCTGGACGAAAAGGATCCGGAGATCAGCACGACGCGATCTGCCACCGGATACTACGGGATTGATGCAGACGAGCGACCGATCCCGGATCGGCGGGGTGTGATGCTGGTGTTCGATGGGCCGATTTTGGCTTCATCGATAACGCTCGACACTTTCTTCGTGGAGCTTGATGACGGATCAGAGGCGGAAATTGTGGATGTGACCGTCTATGAGCAGTACGTGTTCCTGAAGTTGAGGCACGAACTGGCGTCGGATGCGACTCCATTTGTTGGCATCGCGGCTGGTGAGAGCGTTAGAGACAGAGCGGGCAACATCACGTCGGGTCGGGAGCTGCGGCGTTTCGAGGCGAACGATGGGATATCGCCGAACTTGATGGTTACGTTGAGCGGAGGGTCTGGTAGTGGCGAAGGTGCCGAAGGGCCGGGTCAGTTGACGAATGGCCTTATTAATATACGCGTCGAATCGGATGAGCCGTTGCAGGGCGCGCCGAGGATAGTCGTGGTGTGTGAGAACTTGCATTGGGAAGAGACGATACGTGGGCGGAAGATCGAGTATGACGTTGATGATTTCATTGTTAATCGCGATGGCGCGTTCAATGGCAGGCCGCAGGAGGCTTCGGGTACTCGGTATATGTGTGGTGACGGCGATGACGCCACTCCGTTCCAGTTCCAGGAGGTACAGGGAAATGCGCGGCCGGGCGAGGTTTGGGAGTTTGAATGGTCGAATTCCCGCAGCGCAAGTGGTCGGTTGGATGACGGTCGGCTCCGGGTCGTAGCGTTCGCTCGAGATCGTTCGCGGCATGTGCGAGATGGTGAATATGTTCAGAGCTGGGGATCGGACTCAGCGATGTTCAGACTCGACACGACATTCGAATCGCCTTTGAAGCCTAGTGGTGGCAATGTTCATCCGGGGGATGCCTCGGAAACCAGCGAGCCGCGGCCGTTCATAATTCTCGAATTTGCGGAATCGACGATTGTGACGCTGGACTCGGTGACTCTAGATGGCGTTGAGATCGCAGACGAATTCCAGAGTCCAGATGTGAACCGTTTTGTGTACTGGCCCTTGAGCATGGCGAGGGGCGAGCACGAGATCGAGGTTGAGGCTACGGACGCGGCTGGCAACTCGGTGGATTTCGACTTCAAATTCGAGTCGACCCAGCGCGGCGACTTTGTGTTGAATTTCGTTACCGGGTGGAACGCGATATCTCTGCCCGCGGATCCAATCGATACGCACATCGACGCGGTGTTCACTGATCCGGCGATTCAGGCGGTGGTAGGTTGGGACACGGAAGGCTGGCGGGTTGCGGTGCGCCGAGAAGGCGTATGGGAATCGAACGAGATGTTCGGGACGTTGCCATCGGTGCGGGCACGTTACGGCTATTGGGTGAAATCGTCTGCGTTCGTGTCGCAACGCGTCGCGCTGCGGGGTCCGACTTACCGTGTGGACGGGGCGTTGCCGGGCCTGACGGATATTCCGACCGCCAATGGTTGGAACTTCGTCGGAGTCATCGACATCGACGGCGATCAGACCGAGGACCATTTCGGAGTAACGTTGCGAGACAGCCAGAACAACCCGGTCAGCGCACGGGACTATCTAGGTGCGAACTTCATCCGCGCCTATACCTGGGATGCCACCTTCAACCGCTTCGAGGTGTTGCGCCCGAGCGACACCATGACCATCGGTGATGGAGTGTGGGTGTACTTCAGCGACGGGACGGGGATCGCGCCGTAGGGTGTACCAGGATGAGTGGTGGATCTTCCCCTTTTTGCGTCAGCAAAAGGGGGACGCGAGTGAAGCGCAGCGAAACTCGCAGGGGGTTCATACAGCATGAGAGGGATGCTCAAGGGGGTTAAGGGGGTTCATTAGTGAGGGAGTATGAACCCCCTGCGTCTCGCTTCGCTCGACGC
>VXTA01000316.1:3025-3568 GCA_009837685.1 Chloroflexota bacterium
TTTTGGTGTTTCTTTTTTGCGGGACTTCCCCCCCGGTGCGTGTGGCTGCGCTCGCCGCGTCCCCCTTTTGCTGACGCAAAAAGGGGAGGGTCTTAGTCTCTAAGGGCTTGCCGGATCGTGTGGATCACGCCTTCGATGTTGTTTGTGACTTCGTGGTTCCAAAAGCGGATTACTCGGTAGCCGCTCCGGTTTAGTCGTCGGGTACGGGCGTCGTCTGCGTAGCTGTTTTCATTGTGTTGCCCTCCGTCTAGCTCGATAACGAGATTTGCCTTGGGGCATACGAAGTCGACGATCGCGTTTCCGACTACTTTTTGACGGAGAAACCTGTATCCATCGAGACGATTCATGCGTAGGTGATACCAAAGCACCCGTTCGGCGTTGGTCGGGTTGTTACGCATGTCACGTGCAAGGTGCCGAAGTTGGTATTTCGTGTATTTGATGTGCTTCATGGGAGGGATGATACGGAGAATCTGTGGGTTGTTGATTTTGGTTGGCGAATGGAGTGTATGACCCCCCTGCGTCTCGCTTCGCTTGACGCGTCCC
>VXTA01000069.1 GCA_009837685.1 Chloroflexota bacterium
GTATGAAACTAGGTGTCCGGACCAAATACCTTCATCCGTAGCGCGGCATCAACCATGACGCAGGCACCGAAATCCGACTTGCGATCGCTAGCGTATGGGATGTATCTGGCTCTAACGAATCGGGCTTGAACGTTCGCGGGTTAGAATGATGTGTTGCGTCTCGTCCCACCTCACAGTCGAATCCGCAATAATCCCAGCAGTACGAGGACGTTGACGACCGAATCTACCCTCTTCAAAACCTTAAAGGGTCCAAGGACGCTCGAACTGAATTTAATCAGATTTACACTTCGCAGGGTTTCAGGTGAGGCAACTCTCCTTATCGGCGCATTTATTGGATCGCTGATCACAGCCACCGTCATCGCGGGGGCACCCGTTTATCTGCGTACGCTCGAACGCGCTGGTGTCGAAGACACGATAGATGCAACCGCCAGCACTTACCGACACCTGCAAATATCGACTCGCTGGCTCCCTCTAGAACTACAGAAATCGGTCGATGCCAATGAAGCTATCGACGCTGCAGTAGACGAACATCTCTCAGGTGCCGTAACCGGAGAAACCGCGCTCATCAAGACGCGACGCGCCAACTGGGGCAAAGACGGTGAAGGGTTACGTCGCCACCCCGAAGCTTCGCGCGCCATGTTCCTTTCGATGACTGAGGTCGATGATCACATCGTCTACATCGTGGGACAAGCCCCTTCAAACCGCATTGTCATCTCAGACAACGTCGCGACCGTCGAAGCTGCCCTGATCTGGGATCGTGCATCGCAGTTCGACATTCGTGTCGGCGATGTGATTGAAACCGTGCCTGAGGTGAGAGGAATCGGTCTGGTAAAGGCACGAATAACCGGCATCTTCACAATACCCGACCAATCAGACGATTTCTGGGTAGGGCTATCAGACCCGATAATGCGACCACAAGCGATCGTCGAGGGCCGCGAGAACCCGATCGTCATGCTCGTCCATCCAAGTGTCATGTTGGAAACCATCGCCGAAGCCAACGCCGGTCTGCCAGCCAATTTCAGCTGGCACTTATTCGTCAACAGTGATTACTTCAAGGATCTGTCCCTAAACGAATCGATCACCAAGTTAGCCGATTTCGAGGATCGCATCAGCATCGACATCACGCGCGCCGACGTTCTGACGGTCCTAGAATCCCGACTGCAATCGCTGCAACGCAGGATGTTGTTCGCTCGCATCCCAATGTTGCTGCTAGCCGCCCTCGCTATCACAGCCATCGGATACTACCTATTCATGGTCGCCGGTATCATCGCCCGTCGACGCGCTGGTGAGACTTCGATGCTCCGAAGTCGCGGCATCACGGTGGTACAAGTCATACGCTCGTACGCCATCGAGAGCGTCGTCATTGCCGGAATACCCGCTGTGATTGCACCCCTAGTCGGCATGGGACTCGTCGCCACTTTAGGACTTCTTCCTGCCTATCGCAGCGTTACCGATTCACTTTTCCTAGATGTCGAGTTCATCTGGCAGTCTTGGATCTGGTCAGTAACCGCTGGGTTGACGGTATTTGCGATACTGCTGTTGCCGGCTATCCTAGGAGCGCGCCGCGGGGTTATCGACCAGTATCAGTCCGAAGCGCGTCCCGAGCAAGCGCCCTTTTTCCAGCGCTACTACCTCGACATTATCTTCCTCGCAATCGGTTCGCTCATCTGGTGGGAACTAACCACCCGAGGCACCGTCGTGGCATCAACCCGAGAAGGAGAGAACTCCGCAGATATTACTCTGCTCTTCTCTCCCGCGATATTCCTCCTCGTCGTCGCGCTCCTGTTCATGCGTTTGTTCCCGATAATGGCGCAAATCATCGCTGCAATCGGATCACGGTTCACTTCTGCGGAGGTAACGCTGGGACTATGGAGATTGAGGCGAAGCCCGTACTGGTACGTGTGGCCGGTGCTGCTCCTCGTGCTCGTGTCAGGCTTGGGGGTCGTGTCCGGCACATTGGCATCAACCCTGGCGAGAAGCACCGAGGAACAGATCTTTTACGAATCCGGTGCTGATTTCCGATTCTCTCCCACCACCCCGCCTTCTATCGAGAGCGTTGAAAACGCCAGAAACGTCGATGGCGTCATAAACGCAACACCCGCGTTCCGGGCCTCCGGTCGATTCGGCACGACATCTTTAGGATTCCCCTTCAATCTCTTGGCGGTCGACTCCCACCAATTCGCGGAGACCGCATGGTTTCGCGAAGACTTCTCCGAAACCGAGTTCCAAGAACTCACGTTTAAGATCGCGGTCGAAGTGAAACCTGAGCCGATCTACTTGCCATCCGACACAGTGAAACTCGGCGCATGGGCAAGGACCGAGCCGCGCGTCGAAAACCTCTTCTTATGGTTCGTCATCAAGGACTCCAAAGGAAGGTCCCGCACTATCACGCTCGGTCAGATCGAGAGCGAGTGGGGACACCAAACAGCCGACATATCGAGCCCGTTCCAAGAACCTGCGCAACTGGTTTCTGTCCAAACATTCATGCAGGCAGGACCCGACGGCGCAGTGCCAACGGTCGCGTACATCGACGATGTCTACGCAGAAAACAGTCGCGGCGAACGAACGATACTCGTCGATTTCGACGAGGCCAGCGAATGGACCGGGATGCCCACCTCAAATGGCCTGGACGTCGTATTCACCATCGCCGATGAACCGCCCGACCTTACGATCGGGGTGCCCGGCGACCGAGGAGCATCTGTCGCCCGCATCGAGATGGATCGCGGCAACGACCAAGGCGTCCGAGGAATCTACCGCACCGCGACCGGCGAGCCGTTGCCAGTTATCGCCAGCGACGCGTTCATGTTCGAAACGAATACGACAATCGGTTCGCAATTCATCGTCCAGATCAATGGCGGCTACGTGCCCGTCGAAATCGCAGATAAAGTCACATACTTCCCGACATTGGATCCAGGCCGAGCCCCATTCCTAGTGGCAAACGTCGATTCGACAATCGATTTTCTTGAGCTGCGAGGATTGACAGCTCAGCGTCCGAACGAACTCTTCGTCGACATCGACGAAGGTATGCATGCCTCGGTCCTGCTGGAACTGCGTAAAATCCTTGGCTTCACCACTTACACCGACCGTGCGAGCCTGCTAGAAGAATCCTCCGTAGACCCGTTAGTCGTCGCGGGATGGCGAGGCATAAGCGTCGTTTCTATCGTGATGGCCGGCGTCGCCGCCGCGTTCGGTTACATGACATATCTCGCAGCACATGCATTCAGGACCCGCCGGGAATCCGCTCTGTTATCAAGCATGGGAATGAAAGCATCGGCGTTCGGACGGTTGGTGCTGATCGAACACGCGATGGTGGCAGTTCTCGGCATCGGCATCGGTATCACTAGCGGAATTTACGTCAGCCGACTCGCTGTCAGCAGCCTCACCTTCACACAAACCGGCGGAGAACTCCTACCGCCATTCGTTATGCAGACGAACTGGATACCCGTCGGAATACTGGCGGCCGTCATCTTCGGCGCCACCTTGATCGCCGTGATCAGCATCATGCGACAGGTCCGCACTCTACCTATTCACGAGCGGCCCCGCGACACGAACTA
>VXTA01000349.1 GCA_009837685.1 Chloroflexota bacterium
CGGCTGGGTTGGCTTCGGCTGAGTAGCCTCGACTTTTGGCGGGCTTGTGGCTATAGGAACAGGCGGCTCCGATTCGGGAGTGGCGGTAGGCGGTTCGGCAGTTTCCGATCCACAGGCGGTGAGAATCAAGACCAACACGAGTGCGCTGATGACTATCTGAGATTTACGCATGTCGTGTGGGGCCGGTAAATGTTCTAGGACGTTGAGCGTGCGTTTGTCGTTCGATGCTGAGGAAGTAACGATTCGATCACCGCTGTGATTATGATACGGATATCAGAGGTGGCGAGGATTTCAACGCCGCCTATTACTTAGGATTTGAGGGGTTTGTCATCCATCTCACTCGCCTGAAATTAAGCGGGTTTAGAAACCACGTTGACACCGACATCAACCTTTCGCCGGGGTTGGTAGTCTTCACTGGCGCGAACGGTCACGGCAAGAGTGGATTGCTTGAAGCCGTGCACATGCTGTCGGTGGGTAAGTCGCTGCGTGCGAGCAACGATCGTGAAATCGTCAACCATTCGATCGCGCGCGATGGCGGGCATGTGCAAGCACTAGGGGTATTCAACAACGGTCCGGAGTCGGTCCGAGCACAGTTTGATTTGGAGGTCGCCCCAAGTTCTGCCGAGAATTTCAGTCGATTGAATTCAAAGACCAAAGAGTGGCGGATCAACGGCGTGAAGGTGCAGCCGGTAGAGTTCGTGGGCCGCGCCAACGTGGTCATATTCGAAGCGGGTGATCTCGACTTGTCGCTCGGGGCCGCGGCGGTACGACGGCGGTACTTGGATATTCTCATCGGACAGTTCGATACCGAATACGTGCAGACTCTGGTTCGCCTAAACCGTGTGAGGGCGAGTCGAAACGCGTTGCTTCGGGGATCGATGGACGTGCAGGACTTTGAGGAAGAGATCGCGTTCTGGGACGGGAGATTCTGCGAAGAGAGCGTCAAAATCATCCAGACACGACGCGAAGTCATGGAGCTTTTACAAACTAGGTCAGCACCGATCCATGCCGAGTTGAGCGAGGGCGAGTCACTTGGTCTGCGATATCTACCGAATCTCGGATCATCGGCACGAGCTATGCTGTCTGCGGAACTTGAGGGCAGTGAATTACGCAACCACGTCTACGAGGCGTTGATGGCATCGAAGCGTAAAGAGCAGTCGTCGGGGCATATGGTGATCGGACCGCATCTGGACGATTTCCGCATCGATATCGCGGGCGCGCCATCTCGACGGTTCGCCTCACGAGGTCAGGCACGCACCGCGGCATTGTCGCTCCGTCTTGCAGAAGCGTCTTTGGTATCAGAGTTCGCGCGCCGCGATCCCATCATTGCGTTTGACGATGTGCTTTCTGAGATGGACAGCATGAGACGAGGCACAGTTCTCGAACGCGCATCGCAGTACGAGCAGACGTTGCTCACCGCGACGGACGATGCGCTAGTGGGCCGTGAGCGACTAGCTCGTGCGCAGAACTTCAGGGTCGTGCGCGGGAATGTTACTCCTGCCGTCATTCCGGCGTAGGCCGGAATCCGGTCGCGGTGCTGCGCAAATCTCATGACAACCATTTAAACTGCTTTCAGCGAATCTCGCCACCAACAGTGATAGGCCCAAAAGCGATAGGCAACCTTGTGCCCGGCTCAGTGAAATACGTAATAGCAGACCGCGTCTCGAATGTCGATATGACGGGTTGGCTGTCTGACAGCGCGGTAAAGATCGTTGACGGCAAGATCCGCGATGTTCTTCCTGCATCGAGTTTGCCTTCCGATATTGAGGAGACATCCGAGGTGTTGCGGCTTGGCGATGTGTCGTTGATGCCGGGATTGGTGGACGCTCACTGCCACATGCACTGCAGCGCGACCAAGGACGCACAGGCTTTGGCGTTGGCGGAAAAGGACGACATCCAACGTCTGACGATGCGGGCGGTCTCGGCGATGCGCAAAGCGGTACTGGCAGGTACGACAACTGTGCGCGACATCGGATCTCGCAACGAGGTGGCGTTTGCCATCAAGCAGGCGATCAAGGATGGTGCCATACCGGGTCCAAGGTTGCTGGTCGCGGGTACTCCAATCACTATCACCGCTGGACACTGCTGGTTCTTTGGGACACAAGCGGATACCGCTGACGACGTTGCAAAGGCAGTTCGGAATCAAGTCCGACAAGGCGCGGACGCGATCAAGATCATGTCTACCGGGGGCATGTTCACGCCTACCGCAAACCCGCGGTTGCCCCAGTATTCGGCTGAAACGCTAGCTGTCGCGGTGCGTGAAGCTGCCCGATCGGGCATCACTGTCGCTGCGCACTGCCTGTCTGCCGATGGTGTCAAGAACTGCGTCGAGGCGAACGTGCATAACTTGATCCACGCCCGATGGTACTCGCAAGACCCGTCAAAAGGTCTGGAGTTCGACTTGGATACTGCGAAGCGCATGGCGGATCAAGGGCAGTGGGTAGACCCCACGATCGGGCACGGCATGTTAGGAACCGAGGCCACCGACAGAGGCGAGGCGCCGCCACGCGCGATCCATTGGTCCGTAGCAGCATCCGACGTCGACAATGAAGCCCACTACGAAACACTGAACCAGAAGCACGACTTGGGCATTCGATTCACCAACGGCCTGGACATGGGCATGCCCCACGGCACCCATGACCGCTCCGCCGCAAATGCATGGTCCGTTGTTGAAAACCTCGGATGGGACACGTGGAGCGCGTTGCGGATGGCGACCATCGACACTGCCGAAGCTTTGCGGATCGACGATGAGGTCGGTTCGATCAAGTCGGGCAAGGTTGCCGATCTTGCCGCGTTCGACGGCGATCCAGCAATGAATATTCGGGACATGGATCGTGCTTCCACAGTGATACAGGGCGGCGAAGTGATCAAGCTGCGCGATGTGGCCCTGGTGTGATACCTCGTCATTCCCGCGAAGGCGGGAATCCAGGGAAAAGCAACACTTGCCGCTACAACAAACCCGAAACAATCCAAAAACAAAGCGCCCCGATTTAAGATGATCAGCAATGATCATCGATGCTTTAACCCACATACTGCCCCCTTATTTCAACGAACACCGCGACGAAGCACTCGCCCGCGACCGAACCTTCGCCGAACTCTTCGCTGACCCTAAAGCCCGCATCGCCCAAGCCGAGCACCTCCTTGAAGAGATGGATCGCTCGGAGGTCGAACGCTCGGTGGTCGCCGGATTCGGTTGGACCGATCTAGATCTCGCAAAACGCTCCAACGACTACCTTCTGGAATCCGCAACCAGACACCCAGACATCCTGATACCACTCTGCAGCGTGAATCCCCTCTGGCCCGGTGACGACGCGCCCAAAGAAGCGGAACGCTGCCTAAATTTCGGCGCCCGAGGAATCGGTGAACTTCACGCCGACACCCAAGGATGGGGCGATCCTCCATACGACCGTCTTGACGACGTATTGTTCGTCGCCCGCGAATACGTCGACAGTCGCAACAAAATCGCCTTCGTAGTAGTGCATGGTTCCGAACCCCTTGGGCACACCTACCCCGGCAAAGGCGCGATGACCCCTG
>VXTA01000278.1 GCA_009837685.1 Chloroflexota bacterium
ATCGACCTCTACTTTATCAGAGTAGCGCTCTAACCGACTGAGCTACGGGCCCGACAGCGACATGCAATCAACCGCACATCACGCAATATCCCAATTCTAATCCATCACTTCCACCCCGCCCGGCATTCAAAATCCTTCACATCCTAGTTCAGACGTATAACCTTATCCCTCATGCATTCCGCAACCGAAAATCCCCGTCATTCCCGCGAAGGCGGGAATCCAGAAAGGCAGTTCCGTTCCTTACTATCCACCGGCTCGTGGGCCCTCTACGATTTCTCCGACACCATCTTCTCCGCTTCAATCCTCACCTTCTACTTCCCCCTATGGGTTACCGAAGACAAAGGCGGTACCGACACTCACCTCGGCATCGCACTCTCCGCCTCCATGCTCATCGTCGCGCTCACCGGGCCCTTCCTCGGAACCCTCTCTGATCGCCTGAACCGACGCGTCCCACTCCTCGCACTCAGCGTCGTTTCATGCGCCGTTTTCACCGCACTCATCGGAACCGTCGGCGGACTGACCACCGGACTCCTATTCTTCATCGCCGCTAATTTCCTGTATCAAACCGGACTCATCTTCTACAACTCACTCATCATCAACGTCAGCTCCGAAAGCGGACGCGGCCTCGTCTCCGGCATCGGTGTCGGAGCAGGATACATCGGACTCATCGCCGCCTTCCTCATCATGCGACCCATCGTCGATGCCCAAGGAAACCAAGCCGCATTCCTACCAACTGCCGGACTCTTCATCCTCTTCGCTCTCCCGCTCCTACTGATCGTCAGAGACCCGGGCGAACGAGGCCGCGTCGACAAAACTCTCTTCCAAAACTCCTACAAGCAGCTATACGAAACCTTCCACCGCGCTCGACAACACAGCAACCTCTTCCGATTCCTCATCGGGCGCTTCATGTACATGGAAGCCATCAACACCGTCGTATCCTTCTATGTCCTCTATCTCATCAACGTCGGCGGCTTCGAAGACACCGAAGCCCAGACCATGATCATCCTTGTCGTCATCATCGCAATCTTCGCATCATGGGCCACCGGCTACCTCGTCTCCCGCTTTGGACCAAAGCCCGTCCTCATCGTCGGACTGACCGGCTGGACCATCCTCGCCATCGCCGCCGTCGTCGCCGACACCACATGGGCATTCTGGGCCATCGCCATCACGATGGGATTCTTCTGGGCCTCCCCCCAAATCTCTGACCGCGTACTCCTCACGTATCTATCACCCAACGGACAAATCGGAGAGTTCTTCGGGCTGTTCCAAATGTCCGGCCGCCTCTCCGCCGTCATCGGCCCCGCACTCTGGGGCCTGACAATCTGGGCCCTCTCCGAAACCGGCGAATTAGCCTACCGCATAGCCCTAGCCACCCTAGCCATCTTCCTCATCCTCGGCCTCCTAGTCCTCCGATCCGTCAAAGTAACCCGCGAATCCTCAGACCTCGACGCCATCGAACAGACCTGACCTCCCCTTCGCAAGCGAGGGGGACGCGGACGAGCGAAGCGAGAACGCAGGGGATGCCCCGCAGGTCCCCATTCCACCGTCATTTCCGCGCGGGCGGGAATCTAATGCAAATCCTCGCTATTGCTCCTGTAACTTCCAGTCCGTGCAGCCAGACGATTGAAACGCGAAATCGGTAGGTTCAATCGTTACATACACCGATCCTTCCGGTACGATTCCATTCGCGATTATTGATGCAAATGCGCCATCCAGAGCACTCAATCTCGACCAAACGCAAATGGGAATGAGTCCACTCGCAACTTCCGCCCGATATAAACCGGGTTGGATGTCTGTACCGACTAGAAAAGTACCAGCACCAAACGTATTCGGATCTGGCGTGGGCATGGGCGTTGCTGTTGGCGTCGGTGTGTTTGTAGCTGTGCTCTCAGTAGGAGACGGCTTGGGGCTCGTCCCTGATCGTTCAATCAGCAACGTCATAAATTGAACCGGAAGGTCGTAATCTTCATCCGCGTTTTGGTAGATCAACACAAAGTCACTGTCGGATTCGCGCACTTCGAAAACTTCGTCGAATACGAACGTACCGCCACCAAACACGGTCATTTCTCGTGCTTCGTTCTCGACAACGATGTTTGTCGGCTCATAAAGCCTCGCATCGCCTGTAACGTAGACGTTGATATCTCGGCCCGTAAAGATCGTTCTTGGGTGTCCAAGATATGTGGCCTCGAGTTTCACAAACAAATACTCGTGGCTCTCTGCGGGAGGATCGTTAAAAATGTTGACCTCTTCGTACTCGTCCCAACCTCGATGGACTTCTATCACTCTCAAAGAGACCAATTCATTCTCTACTACGGAACCCGCGGGAAGAGGATTGTCAATTGAACGTCCTATATCGATAGCTGGAGTTGGGATCGGGGTGGACGTCACTTCAACCTCGACTGGAACCTCAATCTCGCGAGTCACCTCAACTTCAACCAACACCGTGTTCTCAACTGCCACCTCGCGCGTGACCTCCACTTCCCTCGTCACTTCAGTATCAACAGGAACCTCAATTTCACGAGTCACTTCGACTTCAACCGGTACTTCGACTTCGCGGGTGACTTCGACTTGCACGGTTACAGGCACTTCGTCAGTCGTACAACTGAGCAGGCTCAGCGCAAAGACGGTAGTTAGAACACCCGACACGCCGAAATTCGAAAAAACACGGAACAACATTCTGAGGCCTCCCCAGCGGTGTTTAGGCTACGCACTGTGACCGCAGAACGTCTCCAACTAGACCGAGCTAAGGGAGGCACGGGGTACGTGCCTCACTCATCCTCGGCCGCGCAAAGATGCGCACTCATAGGAGAGTTGGAGCGAAGGGCATTGTCAAGTGCCGTTTCGTTCTGCGGTCAACATCAATCCTATCTAGAAATGAGCAATATCGACTAGATCGCATAAAAATCCATCACAGAACATCCTTGTGTAGTGACTCCAAATGGCTCACCACATAGATCGCCGACCGCAATTCACGTGATAGTGCTCCGCCGAACAACGACCCCACGACCGCCTAGAGTTCCCCGGCTCGCGGGGGAAATGTCCAAAGGACAAGGGGGACACACCCCTCAGAAAATCCCCGGAAATAGCCGGTACTTCACACGCGCCTTATACTCGCCCCACTTCTCCGCCCCGTACTTCTCTTCACAAACCTTGTCATCGTCAAACTGACGCCAAGTGAATAGCGACACGATGAAGATCATGTACGTCCAAGCCCAAAGATTGCCGGGGTGCATAAAGACCAGCGCAACGGACAGCGCGAGGAACCCTTCACCCATGTAGTTGAAGTGCCGAGCCACGCCCCATATACCGCTGTACAAAATCTTTCGGTCACCAGCTTCGATGTAGCGTTGCTCGATAATCCCAAGAAACTTCCGATCAGGCCATCGCTTGAACCAGTACTTCTGCAAGTTACCCGCGCGTGAGATACCCCAACCGAGCACGGCCAGCACAATCATCACACCAAGCCAAACATTCGTAACTGCTGGCGAGAAGTCGGGCGCAGGATGAACCGCCATCCCCCACAT
>VXTA01000105.1 GCA_009837685.1 Chloroflexota bacterium
TCGGTGTTGTCGCCGGGCATAACCATCTCGATGCCGTCCGGCAACTTGATTTCGCCGGTCACGTCGGTGGTCCGGATGTAGAACTGCGGCTTGTATCCGGAGAAGAATGGAGTTCGACGTCCTCCCTCTTCGGCGGTCAAGACGTAGACCTGTGCCTTGCCCTTGGTGTAGGGAGTGATGGTGCCAGGCTTGGCGAGGACGGCGCCGCGCGAGACTTCGTCGCGGTCGATACCTCGGAGCAGGCAGCCGACGGCGTCGCCAGTGATGCCTTCGTTGAGGGTCTTTTGGAACATCTCAACGCCGGTTACGACGGTGGACTGGGTCTTTCCAAAACCGACGATCTCTACTTGTTCGCCAGTCTCTACCTTGCCGCGTTCGATTCGTCCGGTGACTACGGTTCCGCGGCCCTTGATGCCAAAGACGTCTTCGATGGGCATGATGAAGGGAAGGTCAACGGGCCGATCCGGGATCGGGATGTAGTCGTCAACGGATTCCATGAGTTCGTAGATCTGCTGGACCCATTTGTTGCCGGAGTCGTCGGCGTTCTCAAGCGCCTCAAGAGCGCTGACCTGCACAACGGGTAGGTCGTCACCGGGGAAATCGTAAGACGAGAGCAGTTCACGGACTTCGAGCTCGACGAGTTCGAGCAGCTCTTCGTCGTCCATCATGTCGCATTTGTTGAGGGCGACGACGAGTGCGGGGACGTTCACCTGACGAGCGAGCAGGATGTGCTCGCGCGTTTGAGGCATGGGGCCGTCGGCGGCGGACACGACCAAAATAGCGCCGTCCATTTGGGCGGCACCAGTGATCATGTTCTTGATGTAGTCCGCGTGACCCGGGCAGTCGACGTGAGCGTAGTGCCGGTTGGTGGTCTCGTATTCGGTATGGGTGGTAGCGATCGTGACACCTCGCTCGCGCTCTTCGGGAGCGTTGTCGATGTCATCGAAGTTTTTGGCCGTAACGTCCAAATCGGGGTTGTTAGCCAAAACCTGGGTGATCGCCGCTGTGAGGGTCGTCTTCCCGTGGTCGACGTGCCCGATCGTGCCGACGTTAACGTGCGGCTTGGTCCTGTCAAAGACTTGCTTCGCCATTTTCCTCTTTGCCTGCCCTTTCCTAAAGGGTCCTAACCTATGACAATTTGTGCCGTTTTACCGGCTCTGCAGGAAGGTCTCGACCGTGGTTCCAGCGTTTGTGGAGCCCACACCGAGACTTGAACTCGGGACCTCATTCTTACCAAGAATGTGCTCTACCACTGAGCTATGTGGGCTCGGTACTCCTCGGTTCGAATTGTTCCTTTGCTCCCTGTTTGGTGCAGGGAGTAGGATTCGAACCTACGAAGCACAAGGCGGCAGATTTACAGTCTGCTGGGTTTGACCGCTCCCCAATCCCTGCACAAACCTTCATATTAACACAGTTGCGAATTCCGTCTTGTCAAGTTACGAGATTCGTAACCGTCACAAATGCCAAAACATGGCGTCTGTCGGCCCGCATGTTTTGGAGCCCCAGGGGGGATTCGAACCCACCAACCTGCCAATTACAAATCGGCTGCGCTGCCATTGCGCCACTGGGGCTGAATAGAAAAGGTAGCGAAAGGCCACGTATTTGATTCTAATCGGGGTGATTGCGCGCTCTATGCTATGAAGGTGACTAATAAGAAGCGCGACTTTTCACGTCAAATAGTGATGCGGTTCGAGGCGCAATGATCGATAAAAGGCGCGGAGCTGCCGGTAGGAACGGATTTCGTAGATGGTTGCGCGGTTCTGGGAGTCTGCCAGATCAACAGCGATTCCTTGTTGAGACTTTTGCCCATGGATTGCTCTGTACCAGATGATCGAGTCTGGCGAAAACGCTGTTTTGAGGGACTCGTAATTGTCGCCGCAGATTCGGGTTCTGTTGATGGCGTTCAAGATAGTCCGTTTTGCAACGCGCAGGGTCGTTGGTATTCGCGGCAGGTTCAACCAAATGACAGTGTCGGCCAAAGGCAGCACATGAGGTCGAATTTTGCTGAAGTTTCCGTCAACGATCCAACCGTCAGTGGCTTGTGCGACTCGGTCAGTGACGATCTCTAACATCTCTTCGGGGTCTCGTTCGATCCAGTTTGGCAGCCAGAATATGGCATCGAGCTCTATCACCGGGAGCCCTGTGAGGGTGCCGAGGGCGCGACTAAGTGAGGTCTTGCCGCCCTGGCCGTATACGCAGATGCGAGAGCCTATTTCAGGCTTGTCGGGCTTGTTGGGGGACACGTCGAAAATTCGGTGTCTCGATGAAACGTCTTTGTTGCTTGGGGTCACAGCCAAAATGCGATTATTCGAGATATTTCGATGCAGCTGATTTGGCGGATTGCATGACTTGGCTGATCGGCACACCGAGTTCTGTTGCGATCTTGGCACAGTCGTCGTACTCGGGTGCGATCTGTGTGACTTGGTTGCCGATTTTGCGTAGTTTGACTTTTACGAGACCATATTCGGTTTCAACTTGTACGATCTTTCTGTCCGCAACCAATCGTTCGAGTTGCCTGATTCGGACGCCTAGAGTGGATGTGTGGGTGAATAATGCTGCGGCGATAGAGCCTAAATTGTTTTGGGCTGCGATTACTGAGAGAGTCGTACCGGGGCGAGATTTCTTCATCTGGATGGGTGTCGCCCAAACATCTAGGGCACCAGTGTCGAATAGGACTTGCATGGCGTAACCGATTTCCTCGCCAGTCATGTCGTCGATGTTGGTTTCAACCAGAAAAACGTCGGACTGCACGCTCACGCCGATATGTCCTGCGGTTTCGCCGAGCGATGATTCGCCAGTCGACTGACCTATCCACAGACCGAGTACGTTGGGAGGAGTATCGGTATTTCGGGTGCCAGCACCGTATCCGATCGTTTCGATCGACATGTTGGTGGGACTGAATTTCGCCAATGTTGCGATGATTGCAGCGCCTGTCGGTGTGATCGCTTCACCCACGGGTTGGTTGTGTCCGGAGATGCGTAATGGAATGCTTGAGTTCTTGATGATGGCCATCGTCGCTGGCGCCATCGATGCGTTCTTGCCGTGGCTACTGGATGACATTCCAGTGGAAGCCGGGACTGACGACGTGTGCAACGTGTCGATGCCAAGGATTCTCATGCCAACTACTGCCCCAGCGATGTCGATCAATGTGTCGAGGGTGCCGAGTTCGTGTAGGTGTGATTCTCCTTCCGAGGTCCCGTGAGCTTGGGCCTCAGCAACCCGCAGACATTCGAACGCTGAGCGGATTTTGGCGCGATCGGTATTGGGTAAGTTGCTCGCTTCGATGCAATCCTCGAATTCTTGCCAGCCCATACGCTGGTCCGCATCATCTCCTAAAACTACGTCTACGTGCGTGGCGGAGATGGAGCCGCGATTCGTGTTCGTTGCCTCGAGGTGAAATTGGCTAGGGACGATTTTGGCGAGCTCGCGTTCCAGTTCAGCCTTGTCGAGCCCGGCGTCGAGCATGGCAGATATCAGCATGTCGCCGCTAACACCGCCGATGATGTCTAGATA
>VXTA01000114.1:0-3115 GCA_009837685.1 Chloroflexota bacterium
CTTCCTCAAGAGGAACGTCGTTGGGATCGTGGAGGATGTCGGCCCCGAACTGCTTCGCCATTTCACGGCGTACCTTGACCGGTTCAGAAACGACGAGCGTCTCGACGCCGTGAGTCTTCATGAACGCTGCTGTGAAGAGTCCCATAATCCCTGCGCCGATAACGAGACCCGTGGCGCGATAAGGAATGTCAAGCATCTCGACACCGGAAAGACAGCAGGCGGCCGGCTCGGTCATGGCCGCCGTCTCCATCTCAAGATTTTCCGGTAGCTGGAGGGCGACCCGGGAGTGTAGAGCGACGTATTGTGCAAATAGGCCGTTTGATGAGGCGGGTGCGACCTCGCATCGCGAAATATTCCAATTGCGGCAGTTCCAGCACTCGAAACAGTGAGCGGAGTGATTCACGACGACGCGCTGCCCCATACGGTCACTTGAGACGCCTTCACCGATCTCGACGATGGTCCCCGCCCCCTCATGGCCGAGTATCGTGTCGGGTATGGCTGGGAAGAGTCCCTGTGTGATATGCACGTCCGTTCCGCAGATGCCTGTGGTGTCGATCTCGACGACTACGTGACCAGGTGACGCTTCGGGGTCGGGCACCTCGTCGAGGGTGAACTGGTTCCCGCCGCGCCAAGTCATAGCTTTCATCGCATCGCTCCTTGAAAGGCCGATATGTATGTTCGCATGTTAACGAGAAAAGGCAGTACGTGCGTCATATCATTAACCTTCACTAAGGAGACAACATGACCGCTGCAGACAACGTAACGATTCGCGACATCCGAGTCATCATGACCGAGCCGGACAACATTCGGCTGGTAATCGTGAAGATTGAGACTTCCGAACCGGGGTTGTATGGCGTCGGCTGTGCGACATTCACCCAACGCCCCTCTACCGTCAAGGCCGCCGTCGATGACTATCTCCGTCCATTCCTCCTCGGTAAAAACGTTGCCGATATTGAGGACATCTGGCAGTCTTCGTATGTGTCGTCTTACTGGCGGAACGGACCAGTGTTGAACAACGCGTTGTCGGGAGTGGACCAAGCGCTTTGGGACATTAAGGGGAAGATGGCTGGGATGCCGGTTTACGACCTTTTGGGTGGCAGGGCGCGTGAAGCGGCGCCGGTTTACGTTCATGCGAGTGGAGGAAGCAAGGAAGAAACCGCCGACAGGATGGCTGCGCATATGGAGCAGGGTTTCCACCACATCCGAGTACAGGTCGCCACCACCGGTTATTCGTCGTACGGCTCTCATGGCGCTTCCGGCGACGGTTCGATAAATCAGCGCGACGTTTCCAAAGGCCCGATCCCGGTTACTTCTTGGTTGCGGGATTACGACCCCAACAAGCTATATGCCCACCCCGGCGGCGTTTTCGAACCAAAACCTTATATCCGAGGCGCATTGGATCTCTTCGAGCACATCCGCGACCGCTTCGGTTACGGTGTCGAGATACTTCACGATGTTCACGAGCGCATACCGCCGATACTCGGTGTTTGGTTCGCGAAAGAGGTTGAGAAGTATCAGCTCTTCTTCCTTGAAGATCTGTTCAGCCCGGAAGACAACGAGTATTTCCGGATGGTGCGCCAGCAATGTGCGACCCCGATCGCGATGGGTGAGCTTTGGAACAGCCCGCATGAGATCATTCCGATGATCAAGGATCGGTTGGTCGACTTCTTGCGGATGCACATGTCGCAGATCGGCGGCATCACGCCGGGCAAAAAATTTGCGGCGATGGGTGAGTTGTTCAATGTTCGGACAGCTTGGCACGGGCCCGGCGATACCTCTCCTGTAGGCCATGCTGCGAACCTGATGCTTGATGTGAACTGCTACAAC
Organism: Chloroflexota bacterium; assembly: GCA_009837685.1. Classification (GTDB taxonomy): domain Bacteria; phylum Chloroflexota; class Dehalococcoidia; order Lucifugimonadales; family Lucifugimonadaceae; genus Bin127. Next base: position 1,828 of record VXTA01000114.1, read on the forward strand.
TTCGGTATCCAGGAGTACGCGATTCCTGGAGATCGGACGCGAGAGATGTTCCCGGGTTTCCCGGAGGTTCGCGACGGTATGATGTGGCCGAACGGCAAACCCGGTCTAGGCATCGATATCGACGAAGAGATGGCAGCTAAGTTCCCGTTCAAGGAGCGAGAGTTTGGTGGTGCGTGGGATACTGTGCGACGTGCCGACGGCGGCATGGTCAAACCGTAGGGAGTTCAAAACAACGAACACTTGCGACAATGGATAGCGAAACTCAAGAAACCGGATCCGGGTTGCGCGGTCACATTCAGGATCGATTGCCAGCGTTTATCGCGACCTTGATCGGTGGGACGGTCGCAATGGGCGTGAACGCGCCGCTCACCTCGCCGGACGATTTGGTGGCGAATGCGGGGAGTGTCGCCGTAGTTTCGTTAATCGCCGCGATCATTGCCGGAATGATATGGGCGCGTATCAAAGGCGACGTTCAAAGTCGGTCACGGACCTTCAACATCGTGTTAACTGTATTGCTGTTGTTGACTGTCGGCTCGGCGGCAGCAATCGAGTATGGGGCTGATATAACGCATGCTATACGCTACATCGTTCCGCTTGGTGCGGTCGTTACGATCTTTGTCAGCGTTTCGACACCCGTTATTGAACGCTGGAAAACCCAGAATGTTTTGCTGGTTATCGCAGCAGCGTTGCCATTGGTGATGCTAGTTTTGGGGTATTTTTTAACCGTGAACGAGTTCGGTTTCACTGAGCCGCCCAGTTTGTCGTTGCCGCCGCCTCCTAAATCGAGTTGATTGCGTCGCCAATTGGTGGTCTACCTTCTCTAGAGGGCGCGAATTCTAAAATCTATAGATACGACGTATCTCTAGAATCGGTGGTGGGCATTTGCGTAGACATCTCCTAGCAAAGTTGAGTGGTTCCCGCTCGGCTGTAATCCTTGTTGTATTCGTCGCGGTCGCGGCGACAACTTTGTCATGGTTTTCATGCGGACTCTTGGATGATGGTGAGGGAAATGTCAAGGTCGGAACAGTGATGCCAGTAAGCGGTGACCTTTCTACTCTGGGTCCGGCGGCGCAAACTTCGATCAGTCTGGCGTTCGATCTGGTCAATGAAGCAGGGGGAGTCAACGGTTCGCAGATCGAGGTGTTCCATCGCGACAGTGGAACGAACGCGACTCTCGGTGCAGATGCTGCGAGCGGCTTGGTGAACGTCAACCACACCAACTTCATCATGGCTGCTCACGCGTCGCCGGTTACGATCGCCATAGCAGAATCGGTAACGATTCCCAACG
>VXTA01000114.1:3125-3490 GCA_009837685.1 Chloroflexota bacterium
TTGCAGATATCTCCGGGATCGTCATCAAAGGCGATATCGGCGTTGGACGACAACGATATGGTTTTCCGCACGCGGGTGAACGACGGCATCAAGGCGCAGGCTTTGGCGAAGCTGGCCCAGGCCATCGGTTACAAGCGAGTGGCGACGACTTACGTAAATAACGCGTATGGCGAGAGTTTGAACGAGTCCTTCATCGAAAACTTCGAGGCGATTGGAGGTATCGTTTCTGCCGCCGTGCCGCACGAGTTAGGGCAGGCGAGTTACATATCGGAACTAAGGGACGCGTCGGAAGACGGTCCCGCGGCGTTGATCACGATCGCTTATCCCGACTCGGGCACAACATTGTTGCGCGCGGCCGCCGCGGG
>VXTA01000013.1 GCA_009837685.1 Chloroflexota bacterium
CGGCGCGTGGAGCGGCGGGTTCGGATACGACGCACTTTTGCGGTGTAGATCGATGGGGCAATGCGGTGGGAGAGTTGCAGAGCATCCAGATGGGGTACGGGTCGGGTTTGATCGCGGGTAATACGGGGGTGTTGCTAAACAACCGGATGACGTACTGGCATTTGGACCCGGACCACATCGATTTCCTGCGCCCGAGGCAACGAGTCCGGCACACGATGAATCCGGTGATGGTGCTAGATGGGCCAGTTGAGACGGGTGGTCAGTTGGAGCTGGTGTGTGGCACTCCTGGGGCGGATACTCAGGTGCAGACCAACTTCCAAGTTGTGACTGGGGTGTTTGACCACGGATTGACGGTCGCGGAGGCGATCGAAGGGCCGCGCTGGACGCATTATCAGGGGCGGACGTCTTCAACTTATCCGCATACCGAGGCGAACCATCTGGATATTGAGGACCGGGTGGATGAGGGGGTAGTTGAATCTCTAAGGGCTCGTGGGCATGAGGTGAATGCCATCGCTCCGTTTGCTGGTGCGGGGAGCGAGGGGGCGATTCAGGTACATGGAGAAGCTGGGACGATGTCGGCTGCTTCGGATCCGCGGAGGGATGGGGATTCGGCGGTTTGGTAGGGGCCCCACCCGCGCCTCTCTGGATTCCGGCTTCCGCCGGAATGACGTATCACATGTTGGCTATGGGTGTGTTGACGCTCCAGTTGAGGATGGCGGCGGGGGAGGTGCAGGTGTGGGAACGCCGGGGGCGTAGGCGCCGACCTCGGTGAAGTACTGGCGTAGCTGGCTGGCATCGGTCACCAGCATTGGGAGGCTAGCGTCGGCACCGATGCGTCCTTCGTACTCAGTCATTCGGGCCTCGTGCGCCTCGGTGACCGCTTGGGTGAAGGCCGGCAGCTCCATCTCCAGCACTGAACGGTATGTCAGGTAGTCGTCGGGCTTTCGCCGCCGCCAATGGTCTCTCGCCGGATGGACGGCGACAACCGTATCGTCCACCTGGCGTTGCACGTCCCAGTGGCCGAGGGACCACCACGCCAGGGAGGACAGATCGATCGGCGGTGCGAGGAACATGATGTGTTCCCTGCCTGAGAAGGCGTCCATAGCATCTTCGTCTTCCTCCAGCTGCAGCCTCGTCTCCTCCACGTACTCTTCACTTCCGTAGTGCCAGTAAAACACCAGCATCGTCAAGGCGGGTGGCCCTGTGCCGACGATGTAGGAGTTTGCACGCACGTCGATGTAGCACTTGATAGTAACGGGATAGTCTGCCGGGTCGCCAAACTCGTCCCGCAGATGAACCGGAGGGCGGAATGGTTCGTCGGAAGTGCAGCGGAATGTGTCGGGCAGATATGTCCCTCTCAGCACCATGTGGGGTGTCCAGAAAGGCGTAGGGGAATCGCCGACGAACGCTTCATGTACGCCCGCAGGTTCATCGCCCAAATCCATGAAGCACTCGATGCACAACTCTATTCGCGGTGGGTCAGGGTCGCACGGGTCGACAGAGGATCCCGGGACGGGAGTGCAGGGGGGAATCTCTTGGGTTAAGTACTGATGCTCGGAGGGTTGGACTGGCGTCGGCTCCCCGTCGTTGCAGGAAACGAACACAAGCGAAAGCACGGCGAGCGAGGCGATGGTGATTCTTCGGTTTGGTAGATGCATCTCCCTATCCGCACCCCTCTGGATTCCGGCTTTCGCCGGAATGACGTATCACGTGTTGGCCCAGCGGGCTAGGGCTTTGTGGGGGTTAGTGATTTCGTCAAAGGAGGTGTAGTACCAGTCTTCCCAGTTGTGTTGGGGGAGGCCGGTGAAGATCATGAGGTTTAGGGGGTATTCTTCGCATTCGGTGACGCGGCGGTGGTCGTCTCGGAAGAGGAATGTGGGTTTGTTGAGGGCGATGGCGGCACCTAGTTCGACCATTACGCCTTCGTCGGGTGGTGTGCCGTTGAGGATAGCGAATATGGCGTCGGAATCGGCGACGTCTTTGATGTCGGCCTGTCCGATGCGATAGGCCCAGCCTGGGGTCAGGTTCCCCTCCTGATTGTTTCGTTCAAAGGGCTCCCAGACCTCTAGGTCTAGCGATTCCAAAGCCTTGACGAAGAGGGGGAGGAGCAGGCGGTTCTGTTGCTCTGAAAAGCCGTAGGGATTGGCGAGGTAGATGGTTTTCTTCATCTTGAGATTGGAGTGGTTATAGTTGATCGGTTTAGACGTTGCACAATTCTAAGTTCAATAGTGAAGTGAATGTGAACTAGCATTGTTGGCGTTTGCTGATGATGACGTCGCTGAACAACCGAGGAGGGCGACATAAGCGACCGCGAGAAGGATACGCCCGAAAAACCCGAAGATGAGGCTGATGCTGAAGATCTGAGTTTGAGAGATTCGGGCGAAAACGTCATCGCTGGTTGGCATCCTGCTCCGCCTCCGCCGGATCCGCCTAGCGATCCTAACTCGCCTGACGGTGCATAAGTGACGGGACTTGGTGGAGCTGGGGGGATTCGAACCCCCGACCTCATCATTGCGAACGATGCGCTCTCCCAACTGAGCTACAGCCCCGAATCACGTCTTTTCAATGGTATAACGTGGGCGTAGCCGCCCCTTGGCCGCCCTGTTCACCCTCACCCTGACCCTCTCCCATCAAGGGAGAGGGGATTATTGGCCCCTTTCCTCTGGATGGACTTTCCGTCCCGGGAGCGGCCGTGCGGGAATGACGCAGGGGTGCCCTGTTAACCCTCATCCCCAGATCAAATCCGGGGCAGGCTCTGACACTCTCCTATCAAGGGAGAGGGAATTGTTGGCTTCTTCACCCTCACCGACTCTTGAATTGATACATCGGCTCAAAGAATCGAAAAACAAGTCTGAATTTCGAGCCTTGAATTGATACATTGTATCAATATAATTGAAGATCAAGTCTGAAATCCAATGCGGCATCGACGATGTCGCATCCTGTTGCAAGTCACGTCTGATGACTTGCAACTTTGATGAACTAAGGAGTGAAATCCCGAAATGAGGTCAGGTGAATTGATTGAAAGAGAGAACGCGTCACCCGGCGTCGCGGTGGGTCGTGGAGCAAAAGGCTTTTTGGTTTTGGCCGCATTAGCCGTCGTTGGTGTTTTGGTTGCTTGCGCAGATGAGAGGACTGTCGAGGTGCCCGTCGACCGGCCCGTCATCCAAACCGTTGAGGTTGAAGTGGTTGTAGAAGTCGAGAAAGAGGTTGTGCGCGAGGTACAGGTTGAAGTGCCTGTCGCGGTCGAGAGGGAGGTTGTTCGCGAGGTGCAGGTCGAAGTGCCGATCGAAGTTGTGAGAGAGGTTGTTCGCGAGGTCGCGGTCGAAGTGCCGGTCGTCGTTGAGAAAGAAGTTGTCCGCGAAGTTCGTGTTGATGTGCCGGTCGAGCTGAAGGTCGAGGTGCCGGTCGAGGACGATCACGAAGACCATGACGATCATATAGAAGAGATGGGCCACGAGGAGCTAAT
>VXTA01000317.1 GCA_009837685.1 Chloroflexota bacterium
GACTTGGGCGACAAGCTGAGTTCTCGCATTATCAACGCGATTTCGGGTTATCCAATCAGAACTTTGGGCGAGCTGCTGCGGTTCACGCCCGAAACACTTAAGCAAGAAGTTCGCAACTTCGGTGAAGTGTCTTTCCGAGAACTACGGGATTTCATGGTCGAAAAAGAACTGTGGTCCGCAGAGGAAGAAGAACAGCCCGAGTAGCCATTCGCGACCGCCGAACAATCTGGGGAGTATCTGGACAAAATGCGACATCGCCGATCAGGACGTAAATTCGGCAGGGCGACTGCCCAACGAAAGGCCATGTTCCGTTTAATGGTCACCGATCTGCTTCGTCACGAGGTGATTAAGACCACTCACGCCAAATCCAAAGCAGTGGCTCCGCTGGCTGAAAAGATGCTCACACATGCCAAGCGTGGTGATCTCCACAACCGACGCCAAGCTGCCGCTTTCATCACCGACAAAGAAGTGCTGTCCAAGGCGTTTGACGAGTTGGCAGACCGCTATCGCGATCGAGATGGCGGATACACTCGCATCATCAAGCTCGGAAAGCGCCAAGGCGATTCTGCCGAAATGGCTCTCATCGAACTCGTAGATTAATTTCAATCCTGGCCCTGCGTCGTTGAGAGGCGTCACCCACAATGCGAATAGCGTTGATTGTCGAGTACGATGGCGCTGATTTCAGTGGGTCCCAGTTTCAACTTAACGCCCGAACAGTTCAGGGAGAATTGGAAACCGCGGCCGCGACGATCTTCGGAAAGAACGTCAGCCGCATCAACCTCGCAAGTCGTACTGATGCTGGAGTACATGCATTCGGGCAAGTCGCATCGTTGGATGTCGATACAGATATGCCGGATGAAGAAATGCGCAGTGCGATGAACGGCAATCCCCCAGCCGATGCCTGAGTAAATCTGGTCAGGAGTGTGCCAGACGACTTTAATCCGCGACGCGATGCCATTGTCCGCGAATACAGCTATAGGATCAACGACGGCCCGACGCATTCGCCGATCCGCAGGCGGCGTGAATATCACGTTAACCGGCGCTTGGATGTTACGGCCATGACAGGCGCGGCACAAAACTTCATCGGCGTTCACGACTTCGCATCCTTCGCTGCGAGCACAACACACCCCGTTTCAACAGTACGCCACGTGGAATCTGCAACACTAACCCGTACTTCCACAAATCGGATCGCGTTCGATATCCGGGCAAACGCGTTCGTTCGTCAACAGATTCGGCGCATGGTCGCAGCCCTGATCGCGGTGGGTAACGGATCAAGAAACGAAGATTGGATCATGTCATTGATCAACTGTCCTAGCCGAGACTTGGCCTCGCAAAACGCTCCTCCTCACGGCTTGACATTGATGCGTGTCGTATACAGCCCCGATCTGTCGTTAGAGGTCGATGGCGATGAGGCGTGAGCAACGATCGCGAAATCTAGGGTGAAACTCGGGCTCATGCAAATTAGAATCGATACGTTATGCCAACCAAATTGAAGCACTACAACCCCAGCGCGTCGGATCTGAATAACCGATGGCGCGTGTTCGACGCCGATGGCAAGGTGCTTGGCCGACTAGCAAGCGAGATCGCCATGGTGTTGATGGGGAAGCATCGAGCCGATTACGTCCCGCACATGCCATCGGGAGACTTCGTCATCGTTGTCAACGCTGACAAAGTCGAGTTGACCGGGCGCAAGGATGAACAGAAGGTCTATCGACGTCATAGCCAGTACCCCGGCAACCTGAAAGAGATTCCATACTCCCGGATGTTAGAACGCACTCCTGAGCGGATCATCGAACTGGCTGTCAGAGGCATGTTGCCCAAGAACAAGCTTGGACGTAAGATGTTGACCCGATTGAAGGTCTACGCTGGTCCGGACCATCCCCATTCAGCGCAAGTTATCGGCTCTGAGCGTGCCGAGATGCGAGAAGCAAGCGAGCAATAGACTCATTGTCGGACAATTTCGTGGGAAGCCCAACAGATAGTCCATTCTTCAAGTCCGCGAACGCGAGACTATCTGTGCGTTGATATGACCGCTTGAGGAGCGCAACTTGACTACCGAAACAGAGAACACCAACTACTACTACGGCACTGGCCGACGTAAGACATCCATCGCCCGGGTCCGAGTTTACAATCGTGCAGGCGGCGTGACCGTCAACGGGAAACCGTTGAACGAAGCTATCTCAGTGGATCAATGGTTGTCAGATGCCCTGAAGCCGTTGGCTGTTACTGAACTCTCAGGCAAGGTTTCGGTAGTGGCAAAGACTCAAGGCGGCGGTACCCACGGGCAAGCGGTCGCTCTATCTCACGGCTTGGCGCGAGCCTTAATCGCCTTCGACCCGCAGTTGAGGCCCGTATTGAAGAGCCACAAACTCTTGACCCGCGATCCTAGAATGCGTGAATCGAAGAAGTACGGTCTCAAACGGGCACGCAAAGCACCGCAGTACACCAAACGTTAAATTCCGCTTCTACGTATGTCGTTTTGATGCGCGACTGCTCGATGCACACGCCGCGCTGGAATTGAACAATCTTGCATCGGAAACGTAGCATTTCAGCTATGCGGAATCGCACAATCCTCAGTAGGAAGCTATGTATGCCTGTACCCGCGCGCCCAATTATGAGGCGTCTCAGTCTTTGGGGCGTCGTCTTGACGTTGTCAGCATTGATAGCCGTCGGCATTGTCGGAATGGAAAACCGCAACAGTCGATCAGTCGATGCACAAGCTATTGTCCCTCCAGTCTTTCCAGCCATAGTGTTTAACGGAAACGTGACCATTAACGGAGAACAACCGGACTACACCGGTTTTGAGATTACGGCCAGGATAGGCGACAAATGGGAATCCCCGGCCGTCGTGGTCGGTGGCTTACCCGACAGACCCTCGCAATATGCGCACCTCATCGTGGCGCCTCCCGAAACTCTGGATTTGATCGGTTCTCAGATCGAATTTTGGCTCGAAGGACAAGTGCTTTCAACCACCACAAATTGGTACGCAGTGATCAATGAATTTTCTGGTGAGGTCTGCGGCGGATGCACTTGGACATTCCCGATCCTCCGAGAAGTCGATCTAGACTTCCCGAACCTTCCCGAAGCAACACCCACGGTCACACCCACGTACACCCCTTCGCCTGAGATCCTCCGACCCGCCTTCTTCACCGGCAGGGCGAGAACACCAAAAGGTCCATTGCCCGAGGGATCAGAAATCTACGCCGTCATCGGATCAGATTTCCGGACGGCAAACATACAAGTATTCGGCGGCGAGTACTTCATCACTATCGATGTCGTAGACAAGAAGTATCGAGACGCACCAGTCGTGTTCTATCTCATCGATCGAAACGACCCGACAGGCGCACCACGCTTCCTAGAAGCATTGTCACCCCCAGGAGCATTTGTCGTACGAGAGCAGTTCGAAAACTTCTCATTGGTCTTCCCCGACCAGTTGCCTACGTTCACACCAACGC